>CASEPJ010000184.1 GCA_949289715.1 uncultured Clostridia bacterium | reverse complement strand
GAACTAAATCTCTCTAACTGTTGCACTTAACTTGACAATTCATCAATATTAAAACCTTTTTTAATCTATTTTATTATAATTTGTTTTTTTATTTATATTTTCAACATTTAGTAAAATTTTTTTTAAATTATCATATAATATTTCAAAACGGCAATTAATATATAATACAAATTATATATATTTTATATATAGTAATTAGTTGTGCAAAATTAAATTTTAAGGTAAAATATAGGTGTAAAAGTGAACAGAAATTTTCATGCTTTGTTGCAAAATGCCGTTAGAGTTAATTATTCCGAATTAACTTCCATAAAAACCGGTGGGTACGGGTATGCCTTTTTTCCCGAAACATTATACGATGCGGTCAATTTAATCAGGGATTTGCAATCGCATAATATTTATTTTAGAGTTTTCGGTAATTTGTCTAATATTGTTATTTCCGATAAAGGTTTAAATTTCCCTTCCGTTATCACTACAAAATTAAATAAATTTTTTATTAACGGGGAATATTTATATGCCGAATGCGGAGTAAAATTACCCTTGATTTCAAATGCGGCAAGAGATTTTTCTCTTTCCGGTTTGGAATTTGCCTGTTCCATTCCGGCTACTTTAGGAGGAGCAATAAAAAACAATGCGGGTGCATTCGGCGGTGAAATTTTGAATATTGCCGAAGAAATAAGTATTTTAAGAAACGGCAGAATAATTACTTTGAATAAAAACGAATTAAAATACTCATACCGCAAATTCGATTGCGATTTGGATATGATATTATCGGTAGTTTTGAAATTAAACAAAGGAAATTTCGATGATATTTCAAAACTGATGTCTTTAAATAAATTTAAAAGGCTTGAGACTCAACCACACGGTTTGTCTGCGGGCAGTGTTTTTAAAAAAGTTAACGGAATTTCCGCCGGACAAATAATAGACGATTGCGGTTTGAAATTTATGCGCTTTAAAGGGGCTTATGTTTCCCCTCTTCATGCTAATTTTATTTTAAATTCAAATGACGCAAAAAGCGAAGATGTTTATAAACTTGCACAATTTATAAAAAGGTATGTTTATTGTCAAAAAAACATCTTGTTGGAAGAAGAAATAGAATATATCGGAGATTTTTAAATTTTTATGTTATTTACGGGAGATTATCATACTCATACTGTGTACAGCCACGGTATTGGAACTGTCGAAGAAAATGTGAACGAGGCGATAAAAAAAGGATTAAAAGAAATAGCGATTACCGACCATGGATTAAATCATATTTTTTTCCCCATAAAAAGAAAAAAACTCGAAAATATTAGCAGGCATGTAAGGTCTTTGAATGACACGGAAAAAAGAATAAAAATTTATATGGGAGTGGAGGCTAATTTTATCAGCGAAGAGGGAGAAATAGACATTAGAGAAAACGAATATAAATATTTTGATTTGGTTTTATGCGGCTATCATAAATGTGTATATTCGAAAAGCGGAAAATATTTTTTTAATATTGCAGTGCCTTCGCATATAAATAAAATTTTTAAGCCTACAAAAAAACAACTGGAACGTAATACGAGAATGTATTTAAACGCAATAAAATATAATCCGATAGATATTATCACTCATGTAAATCACGATATTTCTGTGGATGTCTTAAAAATAGCAGAACAGGCTGCGAAATACGGAACTTATCTTGAATTGAATTCAAAAACCATAACTTTAAACGATAAAGTTTTAATTAATGAATTACTCTCAACAAAAGTCGAATTTATAGTAAATTCGGATGCGCATAGTCCTTTAAATGTGGGCAACTTTAAAAATGCCGAAAATTTGATTGAAAAATATGAAATTCCTCTTTTTAGAATTGCTAATTCTCTATCGGGAAAAATTAATTTTCGTTCGTTAAAAAAATAAAATATGTTCCTGCAATTAAGATTATAAAATTTGTTAAATTTTAAAAAAGGAGAATAAATTATGGATATTCTCATTATTACCGGTATGTCGGGTTCCGGCAAATCAATAGCTTTAAGAACATTGGAAGATAACGGTTGGTTCTGTGTGGACAATATCATTCCCGAATTAATTTCCGATATCGTTTCGGCTGTTTTTGTAACCAGGCAAGCTAAATATAAGGGTATAGGTATAGTTATAGATATAAGAGCGGAAGCTTTTTTAAGTGGAATTTTTACTGCTTTGGATAAGTTAAGGCTTTCCGGAATAGATTATAAATTGGTTTTTATCGAAGCGGATAATGCGAGCATAATAAAAAG
>CASEPJ010000183.1 GCA_949289715.1 uncultured Clostridia bacterium | reverse complement strand
TTTCATCACGGTCGATTTGTGGTAATTTGCTTCTTCTGTATCTGTTTCTTAAAGCTATTGCCACCATTTTTTTTGCTTCTTTCTGACCGATAATATATCTGTCTAATTCATTAGTGATTTGAATAGGTGTTAAATGTTCCATAATTCTTATTTCCTTATTCTATTTCTTCTACGGTTATGTTTCCGTTAGTGAAAACACAAAGTTCGCCTGCAATTTTTAAAGCGTTTACCGCTATTTCTCTTGCAGATAATGACGGCGCATATTGCAGCATTGCTTTTGCTGCGGAAAGCGCATAATTTCCTCCTGAACCGATTGCAGTAGCTCCGTCTTCAATTTCTATAACTTCACCCGAACCGGATAAAATTATAATGTTTTCTTTATCTGCTACAATCATCATTGCTTCGAGTTTTCTAAGTAATTTATCGGTTCTCCATTCTTGAGCCAATTCTACTGCGCTTCTCAATAAATTACCCGAATATTTTGCAAGAACGGCCTCGAATCTTTCCGATAATGCGAAAGCATCCGCAACCGAACCTGCGAATCCGATAACAACTTTATCGTTATATAATCTTCTGACTTTAACTGCGGTAGCTTTTAAAATAACACTTTGCGACATGGTAATTTGTCCGTCGCCTGCGATTACGGTTTTGCCGTCCTTTTTAACGGCAACTATTGTAGTTCCTTTAATTGTATCTGACATTGGATAACTCCTTTTTTATATTAATGATTTCATTAATTGCATTTTGAGAAATCATAAGTTTTTTTTCGTATTTATCTTTTTTGTCTTTTTTATCTGTTAAATTTATTTCAGGTTGTCGAATAATTCCGAAATTAATATTCATAGGCTGGTAATTTTCGGTTTCGCTAGATATATGATTTTGCAAAGCTCCCAAAGCCGTTGTTAACGGGAATTTTAATAAAGGTCTGCCGTTTAACAATAAAGCCATATTTATAGCTGCAGTTAAACCGGACGCTGCACTTTCGACATAACCTTCGACTCCGGTTATTTGACCGGCAAAAAATAAATCGGGCCGTTTTTTCGCTCTGTAATAACAATCCAATACTTTAGGAGAATTAATAAAAGTGTTTTTATGCATAACGCCGTATCTTAAAAATTCTGCGTTTTTCAATGCAGGTATCAGAGAAAATACCCTTTTTTGTTCGGAAAAATTTAAATTTGTTTGAAAACCTACCATGTTATACATAGTTGCCTCGGTATTTTCTTTTCTTAACTGCAAAACCGCATAATATTTTTTACCAGTAACTGGATTATTTAATCCGACAGGTTTTAGCGGACCGAACCGCATGGTATCTTCTCCTCTTTTTGCCATTGTTTCAATAGGCATACATCCTTCGAAAACATTTTGTTTTTCAAAAGATTTTAATTCAACCGTTTTTGCGTTGATCAATTCTTTATAAAAATTCAAATATTCCTCTTTATTCATCGGGCAATTCAAATAATCTTCATCGCCTTTACCGTATCTGCTCATAAAATAAGCATTTGTCATATCTATGCTTTCGGCACTGATTATGGGTGCTGCTGCATCGAAAAAATAAAGGGAATCTTCTCCGATGAATTTTGCTATATTGTCGGAAAGTTTTTCTGTGGTCAAAGGGCCTGTTGCAATAATCGTAGGTCCTTCAAGAATACTTGTAATTTCTTCGTTTATTATATTTAAATTTTTAAAGGATTTGAGAATATCGGTAATTTCTTTGGCAAAATTTTCTCTGTTGACGGCAAGAGCATTGCCGGCTGGTACTTTGTTATTGTATGCGGTTCTTATTATAATCGAATCTAAAATCCTCATTTCTTCTTTCAATAAGCCGCAAGCATTAGTAATATCAGAATTTTTTAACGAATTGGAGCAAACAAGTTCCGCATAATCGGGATTAGAATGTGCAGGAGTAAAATTCTTAGGTTTTATATCGAACAAATTGACGTGAATCCCTCTGGAAAGCAACTGGTAAGATGCTTCGCAGCCTGCTAGTCCTGCACCTACTACATTTACAATCATTTTATCAAGACTCCTGTTTTTTCGAAAATTTGCATTTATTA
>CASEPJ010000182.1 GCA_949289715.1 uncultured Clostridia bacterium | reverse complement strand
ATTATTTTCCCAATTTAAAATGCGTTTTTTATGCAGCCGGCAGCGTTAAGTATTTTGCCGATAGTTTTTTAAATTGCAATATAAAAATTTTCAGCGCATGGAAAGCTAATGCCATACCTGTTGCGGAGTATGTGGTTTCTCAGATTATTTTAGCCAATAAAGGTTTTTTCCAATTATCCGATAAAAACAGAGATAAAAATTTTTTAGGAAAATACTGCGGAAATTATAACGCTAAAATAGGATTAATAGGATTAGGCAGTGTAGCAAGCGAAGTTGCCAAACGTTTAAATAATTATAAATTAAAACTTTATTGTTATGATCCTTATATTTCCGATGAAAAGGCTAAGTCTTTAAACATCGAACGCACGAATTTAGTTAATTTATTTACAAATTGTGACGTAATATCTAATCATTTGCCGGATATTCCCGAAACTTATGCTATTTTAAACTACGATTTATTCTCAAAAATGAAATCTTTTTCCACTTTTATTAATACCGGAAGGGGTAGACAAGTAATAGAAGAAGATTTATGTCGAGCAATGCAAGAAGATATTACGAGGACTGCGCTTTTAGATGTAACTTTTCCGGAACCGCCCGAATCAACAAGTCCATTATTAAAAACGGAAAATATTATTATAACTCCCCATATAGCAGGCAGTTTGGGTAATGAAATTGAACGTTTAAGCGAATATATGTTAGAAGAAGCATTACGATATATTAAAGGAGAAGACTGTAAATACGAAATAAATTCAAATATGTTAAAAAACATGGCTTGATAAAAACTTGTTTATTTTATAAATATATATTTTTATTTTGCACATATTATTATAAAAAAATTAGGTAGGGTGTAAAATGAAAAAACGTAAAACGGGAAAAGAATTAAAAGAATTGGAAAAAAAGCATAATCCGAATATTAAAAATAAAAATAAATTAGGTTTTGTTTTTTAATTTTTTTATTTATATCTGTTTGTTTTTTTTAAATTAGTTTGTTAAAAAACACACTAATATATTTGTTATTTTTAAGAAAAACCACTTAATTTAAATTTTATAAATAAACAGTTGACACTTTTTTATATATAAGGTATAATTAATAGAAATTTAAAATATAATAGCATTATGATAATATAAACGGCTGCAGCCGTTTATATTATCGTTTTTTATTATGTATTTGGGGTGTAACAATGAAAGTAACAGCACAATATAAACAACAATTGGAAAAGCAATTGGAAAATTTGAAAGTTCATGCTCGTAACGATATTGCTCAAAAAATTAAAGAAGCAAGAGCTTTCGGCGATTTAAGCGAAAATGCCGAATATGATGCGGCAAAAGATGAACAGGCTAGAATAGAGGCTCAAATTATAGAATTGGAAAATACGTTGAAATCTGTGGAAGTTATAGATTCTGAGAATTTAATGGATACAGCCGATTTGGGAGCGACCGTAAAAGTATATGATTATGATTTCGATGAAGAAATCGAATACAAAATATTGGGTTCTTTACAGGCAGATCCCATGAATAATATAATTTCAAACGAATCTCCTATAGGTAAAGCCTTGGTCGGTTCGAAAGTAGGGGATATTGTATATTATAACAGTCCCGCAGGAGAAATGAAATTAAAAATATTAGAAATAACTTACTAACCGGAGGCTTACGGTATAATGGATAATAACAATATTAATATTGTCGAAGAACAGGATTTAAACGAGATACTTAAGGTAAGGCGTGAAAAATTAAGCGAATTAAAAAACTCTGGCAAAGATCCTTTTTTAAAGGTAAAATTTGATAAGAACGCATATTCGGCTTCTATTATAAATAATTATGAAAATTATGAAGGGAAAGTTGTTAAAGTTGCGGGAAGAATAATTTCGAGGCGATTGATGGGAAAAGCTTCTTTTTGTCATATTATGGATGCCGAAGGTCAAATTCAGTTATATTTTAAAATGGACCTTGTAGGACCGGAAGTTTACGACGAATTCAAAAAATACGATATTGGCGATATAATTGGCGTAGAAGGAGAAGTTTTTAAAACTCATATGGGAGAAGTATCCGTTAAATGTACTCATGTGGAACTTCTTTCTAAATCATTGTTACCGCTGCCCGAAAAATTCCATGGTTTAAAAGATATGGATTTACGTTACAGACAGCGTTATGTAGATTTAATTGCTAATCCCGAAGTTAAAAATACTTTTATTTTGAGGTCTAAAATTATTACGGCAATCAGGGAATATTTAAATAAAGAAGGATTTATAGAGGTTGAAACCCCTATGTTGAACATAATCCCTGGGGGTGCGAATGCCAGACCTTTTATTACCCATCATAATACTTTGGATTTGGATATGTATATGAGAATCGCCCCGGAATTGTACTTAAAACGTTTAATTGTGGGCGGATTTGAAAAAGTTTATGAAATAGGCAGAATGTTCAGAAACGAAGGTATGGATATAAAACATAATCCTGAATTCACTATGATGGAATTATATGAGGCGTATACGGATTATCATAAAATGATGGATAGAGTAGAAGAGATTTATTCATATGTTATAAATAAACTTTTCGACAATACTACTATAACCTATCAGGGGACGGAAATTAACATGAACACTCCATGGGAACGCCTGTCTATGATTGATGCGGTTAAAAAATATACCGGTTTGGATTTTAATGAATTAACCGCAGAAGAGGGTATTAAACTGCTCAAAGAGAAAGGTGTAGAGTTCGAAAACGAAAATATTCCTTGGGGAGAAGTTTTATACAAAGCATTTGACGAATTGGTTGAAAGTCAGCTTATTCAACCTGTGTTTATTTACGATTATCCTGTAGAAGTTTCACCTTTAACTAAGAAAAAACCTTCCGATACCAGACTTACAGAAAGATTTGAATTTTTTATTACCGCAAGAGAAATGGGAAATGCTTACAGCGAATTAAATGATCCTATCGACCAAAAGGACAGATTTTTGAAGCAAATCGAAAAAAGAAACAGCGGTGATGACGAAGCTCAAATGATGGATAACGATTTTATCAATGCTTTGGAATACGGAATGCCTCCCACAGGCGGATTGGGAATAGGTATTGACAGAATGGTCATGTTGCTTACTAACAGTTATTCGATAAGAGATATTATTTTATTCCCTACAATGAAACCTTTAGACAAATAATAAAGAAATTTTAAATAGATTCAGCCGAAAATTTAAATCGGTTTCTGCCAACGGGTAGAAAAAGTTTAAGCGTTTGACGGTATATCGTTAGGTCTTTGTGAAGATATACTTCAAACGCTTATTTTAAAACTAATATGAAAAAAACATTTAAAATATTTAATTATTTTACCAAAACAGAAGTTTTTATATGGCTGATTTCAATTATATTGATTTCTGTTTCTTTTCTGTTTTTTGACAGGGTAAATTATATAATATATATAGTTTCGCTTATAGGCGTAACCGCATTGATATTTATTGCCAAAGGAAATCCTTTGGGACAAATTTTAATGTTGTCTTTTTGTATAGTATATGGGATAATATCTTATAAATCCTCATATTACGGAGAAATGATAACTTATTTCGGATTAACGGCACCTATGGCTTTGGTTTCCTTGTTTTCATGGTTGAAAAATCCCTACAAGGGAAAAAAATCGGAAGTTAAAGTAAATATAATAGAGAAAAAAGAAATAATACTAATCGTTTTTTTAGCTATTTTAATAACTTTTGTTTTTTATTTTGTTTTAAAATATTTTTCCACCTCCAATATTGTTGTCAGCACTTTTTCCGTAACTACAAGTTTTATTGCGGTATATCTTACCTTTAGAAGAAGTCCTTTTTATGCAATAGCTTATGCCGCAAACGATGTGGTTTTAATAATTTTATGGGGGATGGCTTCATTTGAAGATTTAAAATATTTATCGATTGTAATTTGTTTTTTAGCATTTTTAATAAACGATATTTACGGTTTTATAAGTTGGAATAAAATGTATAAACGCCAGAATTCTTAAATAATTTTTCCGCTTTTAAATGAAATTAATTTTTGTCAGAGCATTTTAATGAAAATTTAAAAAATAATTCAATTGAAAAAAATTTTTTAATTTAAATAATGATTTTTTTGAATTTTTAAAATATTTAATTTATTAAAAATATTTATTTAAATAATTTGTTTAAATAGGTAAATTGAGGATATAAAAAAATTCTCCTTTAAAAGGAGAATTTTTTTGTCATATAAAAAATTAAAAAAGTATATTAAACATTATTTTATTATTTTGTAAGAGCTTGTTCTACCTCAAC
Source organism: uncultured Clostridia bacterium (assembly GCA_949289715.1). Classification (GTDB taxonomy): domain Bacteria; phylum Bacillota; class Clostridia; order Christensenellales; family CASEPJ01; genus CASEPJ01. The sequence goes on along the minus strand of CASEPJ010000182.1, from coordinate 392 downwards.
AGCAATAGCAACGGTTGCGCCTACCATGGGGTTGTTGCCCATTCCGATTAAACCCATCATTTCTACGTGAGCAGGAACGGAAGATGAACCTGCAAATTGGGCATCGGAGTGCATTCTTCCCATTGTGTCGGTCATTCCGTAACTTGCCGGACCTGCAGCCATATTATCCGGGTGAAGGGTACGACCTGTGCCACCGCCCGAAGCAACGGAAAAATATTTTTTGCCGTTATCTATTGCCCATTTTTTATATGTGCCTGCAACGGGATGTTGGAAACGGGTGGGATTGGTTGAATTGCCGGTAATTGAAACATCGACTTTTTCCATTTTCATAATAGCAACACCTTCGTTTACGTCATCGGCACCGTAAACTCTTACTTTTGAACGCTCGCCGT
>CASEPJ010000181.1 GCA_949289715.1 uncultured Clostridia bacterium | reverse complement strand
ATATTGTTTTTTTATCCCCTAAGTATGCTGCCTATTTTTATTTTGGCGCTATTTGTACCTAACGTAGTTTTTGCATTTTTGTTTTTTATGAAAATTAAAAACAATATTTTGCCTCGAACCGTTCTTGTTTCCTTTTTAAATCTTATGGTGCCTGTCATTTTAATTTCGGCAGCCAATACTTTCATAAATATAATATAGGAGAACGCCATGAAAATTTTATATTTTAATAAAAAAATTCAAATGATTTTGGCACTCCTTTTAATTTGCGTTCTGACTGGATTATTTTTCTTTTCTTATAAAAATGTCGCTGTTGCGGAAAGTGATGACTTTACCGAGCAATCTTATTCTCAATATAAAGATTTAGCTCAAGACGCTTCATATGAAATGCAGAAATTCATAGGAGACGAAAATTCTAATAATTACAACCGTACTTTCGGAACGGAAGAAGAGAGAAACGCCGCTTTGTACATTGCATCGAGGTTAAACGTAGCAGGCTATAATTTGGATAAAGAAGATAACGGAATAAAGAGTTTTACATTTTATTATAACAATAAACAGTTTACTTCTCAAAATATTACTGCATTTTTAAAATGTAATGCCGAAAACGTTCCTACGGTGGTAATAGGGGCGCATTACGACAATGTATATGATATTTCTTTAGTCAACGGAGTAACCAATTCTCACGGAGTTTACGATAACGGAATATCTGTCGGTGCGTTAATTGCTTTGGCAAAATATTTAAAAAACCATGTGTCGGAACTAAAATGTAATGTGGAATTTGTTTTTTTCGGGGCGGAAGAGCCGGGCTGTTTCGGTTCGAAGGCTTATCTTACTTCTTTAAGCGACAGTGAAAAAAGCAATTTGTTGCTTATGATTAATTTGGATTCTATTGGAGGAGAATATTTATATATTTACTCCGATGAGGTAAGAACCGATTATAACGATTTTTATTATTCTATAGCAGAAAAATCAGGCTATGAATTTAAAAAAATTCCCGCAATTAAAAGGACTTTTATTTACGGTGGAAATTTTAGAAATTTATTATACAATTTCGCCCCACAAAACAGCGATAACTCTACATTTGCCAACGCTGGCTTTAAGACCGTATCTTTTGTGTCGGGTAATTTAAGTACTTTTAAAAAGGTGGGTTTTGTAGAATCGCAGAATTATCCGGCGATCGGTCATTCCAAGGACGATAATTTAGAAACTTTTATGAGTTACTATAAAGATACTTACGAAAAAAATCTCGAAGCAGTATGCGCTACCATAGCAGATTCTTTAATGTCAGACTCTTTGATAACTACAGTAAGCAATGCGAAGATTTCGCAATATAATTTTCTTACTTCTTCGGTAGTAGGATATGTAACGCTTTTTGTGTTTATTGCGTTATCTATAATAGCGACATATTTTTACTATGGCAAACTGAAAAAATATGCTTTAAGTAAATTAAATACTCCCCCAACACAAACGCCGTCCGATAATTGTTCGGTGTTCGGAGAAGAATATGAAAAAAAAACAGAAAAAAATAACGAAGATTATTCTGTTTTTGGCGAAGAATATGAAAATAAAGATTAATTATTTGTTAATATTGCTTTATATTCCTGTCGGTTTTTAGTATAATAATAAGTAATAAGTAACTTATTTCTAAATTTTACCAGTAATTTACTAATTATAATATTATTTAGTGCAGATTATTAAAGGAGGTTTATATGTTTTTTGAAAATATCGCAAAAGCATTCGAGAATTTTTCAGGCGTGGATGTTTTAGATATAATATTAATAACGGTTTTCGTTTACTTCGTGATAAAATTCTTCAGATATAACAATATAGGATTTGTTGCGGGTTATATTGCTTTTTTCCTTGCTGTTGCGGTAATTATTATTGCGGCAACACCTCAGTCCAGCCTAGCCCATGCTTTTTGCACTTATATGATATATTTTATGCCTGTTCTTATAGTGGCAATTTATTCAAACGATTTGAGAAGAACTTTCACTCGAATCAAAAGGGCAAGAATAAACAGAGCTATTGCTGCTTCAGATGATGAATTGAAACAGGCTGTTGAAAATATCGTTAGAGCAACGCAGAATTTGGCAAAGAAAAATGTAGGCGCTTTGATTGTTTTAGCTTCCGACAATTTTCCCACCCATATAGTCGAAAGCGGTACCGCTGTCAATGCGGACGTTTCAAGCGAATTGATTGAAACGATTTTTGTAAATAAATCTCCTTTGCATGACGGAGCGGTAATTATTATGGGCAATAAATTGATTGCCGCAGCGTGTTTGCTGCCTCTTTCGCAGGATCCTAATCTACCTAAAGATTTCGGAACTAGACACAGGGCAGGGGTAGGCATTACCGAAGAAGGAAAGGCAAAGTGTATAATCGTTTCCGAAGAAACGGGTATTATTTCTTTTGCAAATGCAGGCCGAGTTAAAAGATATGTGGACAGTGAAATGTTAAGAACTTTCCTTTTGGAAGCGTTCGGATTAAAAGAAAACAAATTTATGACGCAAAAATGGTTTTGGAGGGCAAAGAAATGAAAGAATTTTTCTTGGAATTATTAGAAACCCTTAAAACGTGTTTAACCAAAAATTGGGGGTTGAAATGCATCGCATTGGCAACTGCATTTGTTATATGGATAGTAGCGAAAGGAATTTACGGAGTATAAGATGAGAGAATATTTAAAGACTGCAAAAATATTGTTACCGGATATAAAAGATTACACAAAGTGGTCGGTTGTGGCTTGCGATCAATATACGGGAGATAAAACTTACTGGGAAAAGTTAAAAGAATATGTGGGAGACGAAGTTTCGACTTTAAATTTAATTTTACCCGAAGCGTATCTTTCCAAAGACAACTTTGCCGATATAAAAAGAATAAACGACAATATGAATATTTATCTAAAATCGGGTATATTCAAAGAATTTGACGGAGCCGTTTTAACCGAAAGGACATTCCCTTCGGGGAAGAAAAGAGTAGGTATAGTAGCGTGTATAGATCTTGAAGATTACGATTTTAAAATCGATTCAAATCCTCTAATAAGAGCAACCGAAGGTACCGTTATAGAAAGAATTCCTCCTAGATTGAAAATTCGAGAAAATGCTCCTTTGGAGTTACCGCATATTCTGCTTTTGGCCAATGATGAAAAAAACGAAATTTTTAAGCCGCTTTACGAAAACAGAAATAATTATGAAAAATTATATGATTTCGAACTTAATATGAACGGTGGGCATTTGAGAGGTTATTATTTAAAATCGTTGAATTTTGTAAATGAAATATTGAATAAAAACAAGGACAAATATAATACATCTTTTATATTTGCGGTGGGTGACGGCAATCACAGTCTTGCAACTGCAAAGACAATGTGGGAAAATATAAAAAATGCTTCAAAAGAAGAAAATGTTTTAAATCATCCTGCTAGATATGCTTTGATAGAATTGGTAAATTTATATGACGACGGGCTGATTTTCGAGCCTATACATAGAATAGTTTATAATGCTGATAACGATATTTTATATAAAGAGGCGGAAAAACATTCTTCTTTAAACGGAAAATATCAAGTAGATTTTATATATGAAAAAAGAAAAAAAACTTTGAATTTCGATATGTCCGTACCAAAAATATATAAAACCGTTCAAAAAATTCTGGACGGTTATAAAAATTTATATAAAGATGCAAAAATAGATTATATACACGGTGAAAAAGAACTTATTGAAATTACTGAAAAAAACAATGCGTTGGGAATAATTATGCCCTGTATGAAAAAAGATGGCTTTTTTGAATATATCGAAAAAAATAAAATATTACCCAAAAAAACCTTTTCTATGGGAGAAGCCAACGAAAAAAGATATTATACGGAAGCAAGAAAAATTTTTTAGGAGTTACATAAATGGAAATTAAAGTTTGTAAATTCGGCGGAACTTCATGTGCCGATTCAAGAGTTATAGAGAAGGTCGCCGAAATAATTAAATCACAAGAGTCTCGTAAATACGTTGTAGTATCCGCTCCGGGTAAAAGATATTCGGCGGACGAAAAAATAACCGATATGTTATATGCTTTGGCAGCGGAGGCTGCCGAAAACGGAGAATGTGCCAATTTTTATAAAATAACCGAAAGATATACTGAAATTGTAAACGGTTTGGGTATTAAAGAGGATATTTTCCCCGTGTTGGAAGAAATAAAAACGACTATCGAAAAGACGGCGGACAAGGATTATGCCGCTTCTAGAGGAGAATTTCTCAATGCCATGATATTTGCGAAATATCTCGGTTTCGAATTTGTGGACGCTGCCGAAATCATAAAATTCAACGATAACGGAACACTCAACGAAGACGTTACCTATCAACTTTGTAGAAAACGTCTTTCAAAGGTCAAAAATGCCGTAATACCCGGTTTTTACGGTAGCTATGCAAACGGTAAAATCAAAACATTTTCAAGGGGCGGATCCGATATTACAGGTGCAATAATCGCTCGTGCCGTTAATGCTTCCGTTTACGAAAACTGGACGGACGTAAACGGTTTTATGACAGCCGATCCTCGCATTGTAAAAAATCCCACAATTATTGACGAACTGTCTTACAGAGAATTGAGAGAGCTTGCATATATGGGGGCTACTGTTCTACATCCCGAATCGATTTTCCCCGTAAGAATTGCCCGTATTCCTATTAACGTCAAAAATACTTTCGAACCCGAAAACAAAGGAACCATGATAGTGCCTTTTGAAAAAAGAACCGATACAAACAAAATTATTACCGGTGTTGCTGGCAGAAAAGGTTTTACTATTATAACTCTTGAAAAAAGTATGATGAACGGAGAATTGGGCTTTGCAAGTAAAATACTTTCCGTTTTGGAAAAATACAAAGTGTCTTTCGAACATATGCCCACAGGCATAGATACTTTGTCGCTTGTTATAGACAATAACGAATTGAAGGGTAAATTGGACGAAATAGTTAAAGAAATAGAAGCAGCTGTTAAACCAGATCATGTGGAAATTACTCCCGATATTGCTCTTATAGCAACGGTTGGACACGGAATGGCAAGAAAAATAGGTACGGCAAGTAAAATATTCAAAACATTGTACGATGCAGACGTAAACATACGAATGATTGACCAAGGCTCAAGCGAAATGAATATAATTGTTGGCGTGGAAGAAAAAGATTACGAAAAATCCATTAAAGCAATTTATGCAGGGTTACTGAGTGAATGATTTTAATTTTTGATACCGAAACGACCGGACTTTTCCCAGGCCAAATATGTCAGATTTCGTATATAATGATAGACGAACAGGCGAGAAGAAGTAAAAATTTCTATTTTGCCGTATCTTATATGGAAGAAAGCGCTACCGCCGTAAATCATCTTACGGTAGAGAGTTTATATTCTCTTTCAAAAGGAAGATTATTTGCAGACGATGCAGAAGAGATATATAACGATTTTATTTCCGCCGATCTTTTAATAGGGCATAATGTCATGTTTGATATAAATTTTTTGACCAGAGAATTGGAAAGAGAAAAATTTACCTTAAAAATTAGGGAAAAATTTTGTTCAATGCGTTATTTCACTAATGTATTAAAACTCCCTACAGGGAGAGTTAATACAAGGTTTAAATTTCCTAAATTAAGTGAATTAACAGACTATTTTTCCATTAGCGATAAGGATATTTTATTAAAAACCAAAGAACTCTTTAATGATTGTATGGGAGCGCATGATGCCCGCTATGATACGACAGCAGTTTATATGGCATTAGAAGCGGCAGTCAATAAGGGAGACGAATATTTGAACGCACTTCTTGCAAGGTGTATTAGAGGCGGAATATATTACAGCGATTCAAATAATTGAGGTAAATATGCAACTGGAATATACCTTTGTTTTATTGAAGGTAGGAGTATTCGTTTTAATGATGCTTCCCGGGTTTTTGTTGATAAAAATAAAATTTTTGGGAAGTGAAAATATAAAGACGGTGGCAACTCTTTTAATGTATGTTTGCTCACCGCTTCTTACTTTAAAAGCCTACCTAGGAGAGTATAAGCCCGAAATTTTAATTGATTTAGGGATTATGTTTTTATTGTCTTTTGTCATGTTATTGTTTTGTTTGGCAATAGCATGTCTTGTTTTTACTAAAAAAACGGAAAATGCAGGAGTCTTAAGGCATGCGGCTGTTTTTTCCAATTGTGGATTTATAGGTTTACCGATATTAGAAACGCTTTTTCCCGGCAATAACGACATATTAATGTGTGCTGCTGTTTTTATAGCGGTGTTCAATATTTTGTTATGGACAATAGGTATATATCTTTTAACTGGAGATAAAAAGTATGTTTCGGTAAAAAAGGCTTTTTTAAATCCAAATTCCGTAGCATTTATTATAGGACTAATATTATTTGTTTGCGGAACAAATATTGCGTCTTCTACTAACGATGCGGTTGCGTCTTTATATTATGTTATAGACGCATTGGCTTCAATGACTGCTCCGGTATCTATGATAGTTACCGGTATGAGACTTGGTACTATGAGTTTCAAAGAAGTATTTTCGGGTAAAACCACTTATGCTGTTACTGTATTTAAACTTGTGCTTGTCCCGTTAATTACAATATTACTGTTACTTCCGTTTAAAGGTTTAATAAATGAAAACATCAGATTCGCTTTGGTTATTGCAATGGCTATGCCGACTTCCACATCTTGTGTATCGTTTTGCAATTTGTTCGGAGCGGATGATAAGCAGGCAACTAAAATTACACTTATTACAACTATACTTTGCGTTATAACCATACCATTACTTATATTGTTAATTTAAAATACAATCGGTAATTATAAATTCAATAATTAAAAATAAGTATATAAAAGTCGCAAATTTGCACAGATAGTCGAATTTTTCTGTTTTATACTTTTAAAATATTGTTTTTTATTTTTAATTATGGTATGATTATTTAAAAAATAATATTAAAACGAATCATTTGTTAATTATAATTAAATTAAACAATATAACTGTTGTTTTTAAAAAGTAAAATGTCAGGGAGGTTTATGAGATGGCACGTTGGTTAAAGGATATTATTGAGTGGACTGATGACAGCAACGATACTATGGTTTATCGTATGCCGGGAATGGAAAAGGGTATAAGAATGGGCTCTAAACTTACGGTCAGAGCTTCGCAGGTGGCTATATTTGTTAATAAAGGCAAAATTGCCGATGTTTTTGCTCCCGGAATGTATACTCTTTCTACCGATAATCTTCCGATTATCACGGAATTACTTTCTTTGCCTTACGGTTTTCGTTCGCCTTTCAAAACAGAGGTTTATTTTGTAAATACAAAACAATTTACTGCTCAAAAATGGGGTACGACCAATCCGGTGTTAATGAAAGATAAAGAGTTTGGTACAATACGTTTAAGAGGCTACGGGACATATTCTTTTAAAGTGGATGATCCGGTAAAATTTTTGAACGAACTTTTCGGCACAAACGCTTCGTTTAAAGTTAGTGACATAAATCAGCAATTAAAAAGTATAATAGTAACCAATATTTCCGATTTGATAGCGGAATCCAAAATTTCCGCAGTGGAGCTTGCAGCCAATCTCAATGAATTTTCTGAGAATTTAGAAAAAGCCATTGCTCCGAAACTAGAAGAAATGTGACTTAAAATATCGCAGGTTTATGTAGAAAATCTTTCTCTGCCGGAAGAAGTGGAAAAAGTTATTGACGAGAGAACAAAACTCGGAATTTTAAGCGATTCT
>CASEPJ010000180.1 GCA_949289715.1 uncultured Clostridia bacterium | reverse complement strand
TATTTATGTTAAATTTTTTATGTTAATTAAAAAAACCGTTAATTTAACGGTTTTTTATAGTCTTTTTTTAATTTTAATTTTTTGCGGCTATTTGTTTTGTAGATGCAATTACTTTAGAAACAAATTCCATATTCGATTTTGTGCTTGTCAAAAGATTTATTAATTTTTCTGTCGAATCGGGATCGTTATATAACAATCGTCTTATTGAACGGATAGCTTCAAGTTCGTAAGTATTCAATAACAAATCTTCGTGTCTCGTGCCGCTTTTAATAATATCAATAGCCGGGAAAATACGCTTTTCGGAAAGCTTTCTGTCAAGATGAATTTCCATATTTCCCGTACCTTTCAATTCTTCATATATAACTTCGTCCATTCTGCTGTTTGTGTCTATAAGACAGGTTGCTATAATTGTTAAACTACCACCGTTTTCTATATTTCTGGCTGCACCGAAAAATTGTTTGGGAAAGAGAAAAGCAAGAGAATCCATACCGCCGGAAAGGATTTTACCCGATTTATCCAATGTATTATTGCAAGTTCTTGTGAGTCTAGTCAATGAATCTAAAAGTATAATTACGTCTTTGCCCACTTCTACAAGACTTTTGGCAACGTTTAAAACTTGTTCTGCACATTTAATATGATTTTCCGGGTCGGTATCGAAGGTTGAAGCGATTACCTCGCTTTTTAGAGAGTGCTTCATATCGGTAACTTCTTCGGGACGTTCGTCAATTAAAAGAACGAAAACTTTGCAATCGGGATGATTTTTTTCCAAAGAAAGGGCAATATTGCGAAGTAAAGTGGTTTTTCCCGCTTTGGGAGGAGAAACAATTAACCCTCTTTGACCTTTTCCTATAGGACAGATTAAGTCAATTAGTCGCAAAGCATATTCGGTGGGATTGTCTTTATCTTCTAAAGTCAGTTTATAATTAGGAAAGATGGGAACGAGAGAATCGAAAGAAGGTTTGGACATATGCTGCTCTGGCGGGAGAGAATTGATTTCCAAAATAGACCACATGGGAGGTGCGTTGTTTGCGTCCCCGTGTCTTATGGGAGTGTATCCTTTTATTTTATCTCCGTTTTTTATATTAAATTTTCTTATTTGAGCGTAGGAGAGAAAAGCGTCCGCATTGGGAAGAGTGTGATTTCTTACAAATCCGTAATTGGCATTTGTGTTTTGTTCAAAAATTCCTTCCCTGATTTCGGAGTTTTTAATGGAAAATTCCTCTTCTTTTGTTACAAGGTGAGGCGATTTTACATCATCCTCATCGGAATTTTTTTTATATTTTTTATAGTCTCTATGCTCTTCGGCATTATTGTTGCCGTCAATATTATTTTGAGTTTCAATTTCTTCTTCCGTTTCCGTTTTAGAAGATATTTCCGAAAAGAAATTCTTTTTTCTGGGACGGCCTTGTTTCTTTTTTGGAGGAGGCATAATTCCACTTTGTATTTTTATAAGTTCTTCTATTAATTCCGCTTTCTTTGTTTTTGTGGCACAGGGAAGGTTATAAAACTTTGCAATTTCCCTTAACATCATAAGCCCCATGTCGCTGAGTTCTTCTCTAGAATACTGTTTAATATCCATATTGGTTTACTCCGAAAAAAATTATTTTATATAAAATCCTTAAAAAATAAACTAATAAATATATTTTCTACAGGATGAGTATTTTTTAAACGCTATATGATAAATAATATTGAAAATATAACGAATAAAAGTTTTATATGTTATTGGACGATAATTTAAAATAAAAAATTTTAAGTCAAATAGTTTATATTGTTTAAGTTAAAATGAAATATCAAATACATTTATAAATTATTCTTTTAAAATTTTCAAATAATTTATAAGTTCTTGTTTTGCTTTTTTTAAATTATGCGAACGGTAATTACCGCATTGTATTTTTTTGGAACCGGGAACACTGTTTTCTTTCAATGCATTGTTAATAGCTTCAACAGTTAATTTTTTTGCTTTTTCTTTATTGATATCTTTTAAAAGCAGATAAAAGCCTGTTCTGCAGCCCATAGGCCCGAAGTAAATTACATTTTCGGCATATTCGGAATTTCTGTAAGCTGTTGCTAAAAGATGTTCTATTGAATGAGCTGCGGAGATTGAAATATAGTCACCTTCGTTAGGTTTTTTAAAACGCAGGTCATAAGTATAGATTCCGTTTATTTCGGAAGATAAATAAAAGCCGGGTAGGAGTAGGTTATGATTTTTTTCGAAAGATGATATATTTTTCATAATTTTAATTTTTAATTATATATTGATTATTGATATTAAAGTTGTTTTATTATATGACGAAATTTAATAAAATATTAATGATAAGATAAATATTATATTTATTATGAAATTAGAGTTATAAATAAGTATAAAAAGTAATTTTAATCTAAATTATTCAGCAAAAAGACGGTAATATCAATGGCTTTTTTTATTATATTGCCTGTATTATAATAATTATCTTCGTTTCCTACAACGTCTGAAATAATTTTTATTGACGATACTGAAATTTGGTTGAGCTTTGAAACAAAAAGTATTGAAGCAAGTTCCATATCGCATACATCCGCATTAAATGTGGATCTTAAAGAGTCGGAATCGTGTTTGTCAGATAAAAATTTATCCCCTGAAGCAACTCTGCCGAAAGCTACGTCGAAATTACTTTTTTTCATTAATTTGATTACATTTGTATCGCAAGCAAGAAAAACGGAATCCACGTCTTGTTGATAACCTACAGGGCAGTTGTCAACTGCCGAAAGGTCAAAATCGTATTGGACGGCATCGATAGCGATTAAAATACCGCCTTTTTCAGTAATGTCTTTGTTTAAAAGACCGGCATACCCAATATTTATTATATAATTTATGAAGAATTTTTCTTTTAAAGCATTGGTAGTTAATGCTGCTTTAATTTTCCCTACACCCGAAACGGCGATGATAATTTTTTTATTAATAAAATTTCCTTCGTAAAATTCGGCATAAGGAGTTTTTGTTATTTTTTTATTTTTTAAAACAGACAAAAAAGGAGAAGCCTCCCTTTCTGTTGCAAATATTAATGCTATATTTTTTATCACAAAGAAATCCTTTTAAAAATTTTATAATTATTGAATTTTTATATTATTAAATTAAAAAATAAAAATTCAATAGTAATTTAAAACACAAATATTGATTATTATTTAATAAAAATAATGAATGAATTAAATAATTAATTTAAAAAAGAAAAAGAAGAGAGAATTACGCAATAAGCGCAATTTACTCAATTTGCTTGAATTCTCTGGTTTTTTTCTTCATTAAAACAGCTGCAATTATAACGCCTGCAACCACCAAAACACTTATTACGGTTATAATAATTACCGTTGAATTGTTCATTATTTGATTCGGATTAACTGTAACGGTAATATATTTTGTCATAGTAGTGGTTTGCCCGTCTTTTCCCGTTGCAGTTATAATAATGGAATAAGTTCCCTCCGATTTAGGTACAAAACTGTCGTTTGATGCGATAACGGAAGCAGAACCGTCCGGTCGGACTAAAAGAATTTCGACTGAGGCGCTGCCCAATTCATCGAATGCGGTAATTTCGGGTATATTGATTCTATCGTTTAAATAGATACCTACAGGGAAATCGCCGACTATCTGAATTTCCGGTTTATCTAAAGTTTTGACGTTTATGGTATATGTTAATGATTCTATTTCGGATGCAATTCCGTTTGCAACATATTTTATTATATAAGTTCCACCTACAGAAGGGGTAAAGGAACGAGCGTTGGAATTTTGACGAATTCCGTTTTCGTCAAAAACTTTTATAGTAACGTAAACTTTGCCGTAAGAATCTATAGCCAAAACATTGGGTACTGTATATGTTATGTTGGTG
>CASEPJ010000179.1 GCA_949289715.1 uncultured Clostridia bacterium | reverse complement strand
TTTAAATCTTTCAATAATAGAAAACTCTATTATTAACTCGAATGAATTATAAATTATTTATGCATTTATACAGCTTTTTAATACAAGAAATTTTATAGTCGTTTTAAATGTTTAAATTATGAAACTGCTTTTTTTCTTTTAGAAATTAAAACTATAGAACCTGCGGCAAGTCCTACTGCGGGAATGGAAATACCGAGAATAAGCTCCGTTGTATTCTGATTATCGGTTACGATATATATCGTTTTTATATAACCTTGAACTAAAACTCCGTTATTGTTTACTTCAATTAAAGTCCATTCGTTCTTTCTACTGAATTTATCCACAATCCTTACTCTTTCTCCGTCTTTCAAAGCGGGATAAATCGCACTTGTCGTATCGTCTTTATTATAATACATAAATACGGTTTCTTCATTGGATGAAGTTTTAATTTTTGCGTTAGAAGTCCAATTGACATCTTCCGATGCCGACGAATAAGGCGTTACGTTATATCTTGCGACATAACCTATTGTATTATCATACTCTACTTTATAAAAATAAACTCCGCTGTCGCTGTAATCGGCAACATCCGATATAACTTTTACAACGGTTTGTTTGGGCAAATAACATATAAAAGGTGCATTTTCGCTTGCAGAGGGATATTTAAGCATTTTTACCGTATTTCCGTCATTGCCAAATAAAACCACAGCCTGAGAAAAACTCAATTCTTTTTCCTGCGAATTTTTTAAAATATTAACCTGAGATCCGGAAATGATTGTTGTTTTTCTTATATATCCGTAATTTCCGTTATAATAAATATAATTGTATTCCGGATAATTTTCAATATTTTGCGAAAGAATAAGTACGGCTGTTCCCTCATAAATTACCGGTCCTTCAGCCGAACCAGGATGATGATATACAATGGCATGATCCACATCTACGGTAGACGGAATTACGCATTCTGTATCGGGAGGTTCGATTTCCGTTGAGGAAGAATAATTCATTGCATTAATGTCGTTTCTTAAAACTTTATACACCGACGATTCCATCGACGAAGTTAGATACATATCGTAATTTTCGTCGAAATTAACGGAATTAACGGAAAGAGATGTTTCGTATATATTAACTAAAGTATATTCATAATTTAATCTTTCGAGTTTATATAAAGCGTTTATTATTTTATTTTCCGAATTCTGATGACTGCTGTTTAAAAGGAAAATATTACCGTAAAAATCTACAGCTATATCGGTAATATTGACAGAACTGTCGAAAAATTTGCTAAATTTAAAAGAAAGTTCTTTTATTTGATTATTTGAATCATATGCGGAAAGCAAAACCCCGGAATTGTCATAAATATTTACGCCATCTTGGGTAAGAACATAAATTGTCGCTCCATAATACCCTACAGACAAAGCTTTAGGTGATGAAACCTGACATAAAACGGTAAATCCCTCGCTATCAAAGCGTTTAATTAAAATTCTGTTTTTAGAATCGATAGCATATATATTTCCGTCATATGTAATTTTTATATCCAAAATATTGCCGAAAGTATCGTTGACGTTATTTTGAATATGGGAATATACTCTCTCTTCTCCCTCTTTTGTGATTTCTGCAATTAAATTATCGTTAAAAGAGAAAACAACGGAACCGTTAACGCAAATATTTTTCGGACTGACTATGTTTTGTCCCGCAACGGTGGTTTTTACGCTAACATTTAGCGAACCGGTCGAAGATGACCATAATTGAATTCTGTTATTGAAAGTATCCGCAATGTACACGGTATTTTCAAACCCGACACTAGACTGCGGATTATTCAACATTCCTTCGTTCCCACCGAAACTAAACAGAGCAAAGGAACCCGATTCCAAAAGATTTCTGTTATTCATATAAAAACTTTGAACATTCTTTGCCAAACTGTCGGTAACTATTATATCTTTGTTATAAATGCTTATATCTTCAATTTTGAACAATTGACCGGAAACGGGGCTTGAAGTAAAAGAGGATAATTCGTAAGAGCAAATAAATTCAAAATCGGAACGTCTTAAAACTATTAAACCTTTATTCTGATAATAAGAATTATCGGCAATATAAAGATAGTTTTCGTCAACATCTACTGCAGCCAAATTCAGAAAACTTTTGTCCGTTTTGGTTAAAATTGCGGTTTCTTCATTATAAACATATATTACATTATCTGCAAAAATATAATAATTTCCGCCGTAAAAAGCAAGTTTTTGAGGCAAATCGAAATTATATTCTAAAATTTGCGTAAATGTTTTGTCAGAAGAAAGACAGTCTATACCTTGAACGGTCAAAAGGCAAATTTTACCTTCGGACGAAAATATATCGTAAGCCATAAAATCAAGGTCTATTTCGGTAAAATTTTGTACACATCCGCTAGAGTCAACGGAAAAAACGCAAAGTCTGTAACCAGCGGTGTCCAAAGCATATACATTTCCTTGCGAAACGGTCATTGAAATAAAAGAACGAAAAAGATTTTTGTCTTCGTAAACGGTATTGTTTTTATATACGACTTTCAATGCATTGCCGTCCGCAATCAACACATAAGGATTGTCGGGATCGGCCGGATTAAGCAACATCAAAGAAGATAGAGGCGTATTTAAGTTCACCTTGCCTATCGACGCACCGCTTTCCACTTTATTCGCTTTCAATTCGCTTGTAATATTTTCTTCTGCAGACGAAAATCCGCAAAATATCGGCAGAATTAAAACACATACAAAAGCTATAATTAATAATCTGCCGCAAAACGAGCATAAAAATTTCGAATTTTTCATAATTTTTCTCCGTTGAAATTAGGCTGTTTTACCTTGTGTATCGTTTAAATAATCGTTTAATTTATCATTATTATATTCCGATTCCTCATTTTCCTGAGGATCTTGCGGAACATATGGTTTTTCCAAAATGCCTTCCTGTGCAGTTTCGTAAATATTAAGATTTTCTCCCTGTAAAAACTCGGGAAGCTCCTCCCTCTCTACAGGTATTATTTCGGTGGAACCGTATAGAGAAGTCGTTTCCGAATCTTCCGTTTCTATAACGGGCAATCTTTCTAAAAGATGTTTATTATCGGGTAAATCATCTAAACTTTCAAGCTGGAAACGTTTTAAAAATTCTTCCGTCGTACCGAAAAGCAAAGGTTTGCCTATTGCATCTTTTCTTCCCACAACTTCTATAAGGTTTAATTTTAATAGCACCTGAACGCAATAGTCCGCAGAGGCTCCTCTTATTTCTTCCACTTCCATTCTAGTTACCGGTTGCTTAAAAGCTATAATTGCCAAAGTTTCCAAAACGGCATTTGTCAATTCTTTTTCTTTTATAGGGTTTAAAATTTCAGCAACGCTGTCCGAATAAGCGGGATTGGATGAAAACTGCAGTTTATCGGCAAATACAATTAATTGTATACCGCAATTCCCCGAATATTTATTTTTCAAATCTTCCACTGTTTTGTTTAATTCTTTTGCCGTTATATGTAATTTTTCCTGAATTTCGGACTTTTTAATGCCTTTGCCCGACAGAAACAGTAAAGATTCGATTACATTAATAAGATTCTCCATCGTAATTATCGGTCTCCTCTTCTTCAGATTCCTGATTAAAATCGTATTCTTCGTTAAACGAGAGATTAATTTCTCCGTAATTTTCGCTTTGTTTTACGGTGATAAACTGACGTTTAAGCAACTCCAATAAAGCCAAAAAAGTAGTAATAATTTCCGATTTTGTATAATCCGTATCAAAAAGTTTGGTAAATGCAATTTCTTTTTTTGCAAGAATCAATGTCTTTATGGATTCCATTTTCTGACTTACGGTAAAACGGTCTTTTATTATTTCTCTGATCTTTTCTGGCGGCGGTCTGTTATCTATTTTTGCAACAAGTTTAGAAAAAGCATCTAAAAGCTGGTCTAACGAACAATCTTTCATTATCAGGCGGTAATCGCCCACCGTAGGATTAGGGTCCTTGTAAAACCTGTTTATGGTTTCTTTATTTTTAAGTTCGTCTTTAAGTTCGTTAATTGCTTTAATTTCCAATTCGGAAATTAAAGATTTCTCCATATTTTCCACTTCTATACGATTTTCCTCATTGTCGGCAGGCAACATCTTCTTCGTTTTAATTTCAAGCAAAGTGCAAGCCATATTAAGAAAATCGGCGGCTTTTTCCATATCTAATTCCGAAATTTCATTCATATGCGATAAAAACTGTTCGGTTATATCGGAAATAAAAATATCTTTAATACTAACTTTTTTTAAATGAAGCAGATAAAGCAGAAAATCAAGAGGGCCTTCGAAATCCGCTAATTTATAGGTATAGCCGCCTCTACCGAATTCCTGATTAGGATAATCTTCAACGGTATAAAATTTTTTATTTTTTTCCTGTAAAACATTTTCCCGAGAAATATCGTTTGTCTCTTCGTTAAAAATAATATTTTCCATCTTCCCTCCGCTTTACAGACCGAACACCCAAATCCAAAATTTTTGTATGGGCCAAGAAATATAATACCCTGCGGTATTCATATATAAACCGATTAAATCGTATCTGGTGAAAACGGTACCTAAAAGAAGCAAACCTATAAGCAAAGCGAATCCCCACTTTCTCATAAATTCGCAATAAGCGTTATTAGGCTTTGCAAAACTTTCGACGACTCTGAAACCGTCTAACGGATAGACAGGCAACAAGTTAAATAAAAACAAAGAAATGTCTATAACAAAAATCCAATACGCAATATAATCTATGGCTATAAACAAAACGGAATCGGTTGTATATGCAAAGATAGCATTTGCACAAAAGTAATTCAAAGCATAAATACCAAAAGAAATAAAAGCCAAAATATAATTTGCAGTAACACCTGCAATTGACGTAGAAAAAACGCCTTTTTTATAATTTTTAAAATTAGACGGGTTTATAGGCACCGGTTTTGCCCAACCGAAACCGCAAAAAATAAGTAAAATTGTGCCCAGCAAATCGAAATGAGCCAAAGGATTTAAAGTCAACCTGCCATATAATTTCGGAGTAAAATCCCCGTTTTTATATGCTATATAACAATGTG
>CASEPJ010000178.1 GCA_949289715.1 uncultured Clostridia bacterium | reverse complement strand
TTGAACCGGCTTTGCCTTATATCGATTATTATATGCCGTCTATAGAGGAGGCTTCGTTAATTGCGGGCAAGACCGAAGTGGAAGATATTTGCGATTTCTTTTTGGATAAAGGCGTAAAAACCGCAATAATAAAAATGGGCGACAAAGGTAGTTATATAAAAAATAAAGACATAAATGAGTTTTTACCTTCCTATAAAGTAAAAGCTGTGGACACTAACGGAGCGGGAGACTCTTTCTGTGCCGGGTTTGTATGCGGACTTGCCAATGATTGGGATCTTGAAAAATGCGCTAAATTCGGAAACGCAGTGGGAGCATTAATGGTTATGAGCGTAGGGGCCACCGGCGGAGCTAAACCTATGGCGGAAGTTTTGCAGTTTCTTAACGAGAGAGAATCGAAAAAATAAATGGTAAATGTAATTTTATCGATAAATAAAGATTTATATCAATAATTAAAAAGGAGTGATATTATGTCTAAAGCTCAGAAAAAGGCAATTATGTACGGTGCCGGAAATATAGGCAGAGGTTTTATAGGGCAGCTTTTAAGCGAATCCGGCTATGAAGTTGTATTTATGGATATTAATAAAGAAGTTATTGATACTTTGAATAAGAATAAGTGTTATCCCATAAATATTGTGTCAAACGAAGGCGAAGAAACCGTTATGGTTACAAATGTAAGAGGTGTAGATTCTTCGAATGAAAACGACGTTATTGAAGAAATTTTGACAGCCGACCTTATTTGTACCGCAGTAGGAGTAAATGTATTAAAATTCATAGCAAAACCCATTGCTAACGCACTGGTAAAAAGGATAGATAACAAATGCAAACCCATCAATATTATTCTTTGCGAAAATCTTATAGACGTAAATCAGGTTTTTAAAGAAATGTTACTTTCCCATATACCTGCAATGTACCATAAAAAATTCAATAAATATGTCGGTTTGGTGGAAGCTTCCATAGGCAGAATGGTTCCCGTAATGAGCGAGGAAGCAAAAGCGGGAGATCCTACCAAAATCAATGTGGAAGCATATAAATTATTGCCTGTCGATAAAGACGGCTTTGTAGGAGAAATGCCGAAAATTAACAATATGATGCCTTTTTCTCCCTTTAAATATTATATTCACAGAAAATTATTCATGCACAACATGGGGCATGCTTTAACTGCATATTTGGGTAATTTGAAATGTTACAATTATATTTACGAGGCAATTTCTGATACTGCCATTAAATATTGTGTATATCAAGCCGAAATGGAAGCAGCCATGGCAATTAATTTCGAACATTCTAACAGCAATTTAAAGGAACTTTATTATAGTGCTTCTAATTTGATTTATCGCTTTAACAATGCGGCTCTTTTGGACACTATCGAAAGAGTAGGTAAAGATCCCATAAGAAAATTAAAGGCAGGAGACCGTTTAACCGGAGCAGCTTTACTCGCTTCAAAGCACGGCATTAAACCGGTTTATATAGCTTTGGGTATAGCCGCAGCATTTAAATTTTTCCCGGAAGGAGATAAATTTGCGGAAGAAATTAAAGCCGCCGTTGCAGCAAACGGTATAGAAGCGGCAGTAGAGGCATATTGTGAATTGACTCCTAAAAATGCTGATTTGAAACAGATGATTTTAACTTTATATGAAAAACTTTCCGAGGAAACAGATTTAAACAAACTTATTTATTTCTGTGACGGATTAAAACAGCAAAATTAATTAAAAGTTAATTATCTATTGCAAAATTTATTTTCAATAATTAATGTTATAAAAAAAGACCTCTTTTACGGAGGTCTTTTTTTAATATTATTTTTATTTTAATATTATTATAATTTAAATAGGTTTAAAAAATTAAGGCTATTAAAAAATAATTCAATTTAAATAATAAGCAATTTAATATAAAAATTAATATAAATTACGTAAAAACACATTAAACGAGTTATTTAATTCTATTAAATTCCATATACACTAAAAAAGATTTTTAAGAAAAAAACAAATCTTTAGAAGGATATTCGGCTTCGCAAGTAAAATTAATAAATAATTTTCTTAATACGGATTCATTAACAGAATCGAGCATTACTGAAACATGTGCTTCGCAATTTTTTAATTCCGATAATTTGTCGTATGCAGCAGCAGCCTGTTTTGAAGTATTTGCAGAAACTGCTAGGGCAAGCAAAGTTTCTTGTAAATTTAATATATCTTTTTTCATATTCAAAGTGCTGCGTTTTAATTTTTGAATAGGCAATAGAACATCTCTTGATATCAACAATTCGTTGTCGTCTATATTTGCCAATAATTTTATGGAATTTAACACGGCAGCGGAAGTGCAGTCCATAATATCGGTTGTTTTGCCTGTTACAATTCTACCGTCGTTTAGTTGAATTGCCATAGAAGGAGTTCCGGTAATTTTTGCTTTTTCCAAAGCAGGTGCGACAACGGCACGTTCTTCGGGAGAAATATTGACTTCTTTCATAAGTAGAGCAGCTCTGTCCGAAGAGGATTTATCAAGTTTACCCAATTTATTGTCACATTTAGCCTTATAATATCTTCTTATAATTTCCTTTTTTGAAGCTTCTTTTACTACGTCGTCATCTATTATGCAAAAACCGGCCATATTAACTCCCATATCCGTTGGCGAATAATATAAATCTTCTCCGGTTATTTTTTTTATAATATTTTTTACAACGGGGAATACTTCAATGTCTCTATTGTAGTTTACCGCAGTAGTGCCGTATTTTTCTAAATGGAAAGAATCAATCATATTTACGTCTTTTAAATCTACGGTAGCAGCTTCATATGCTATATTTAAAGGATGTTTTAAAGGTACGTTCCAAACAGGGAAGGTTTCAAATTTTGAATATCCGGCTTTTATACCTCTTTTATATTCGTGATACAGTTGTGAAAGACATGTACCTAATTTTCCGCTTGAAGGTCCGGGAGCTGTAATAACCACTAAAGGTCTTGTGGTTTCTATATAGGGATTGGCTCCGTAACCTTCATCACTGACAATAGTTTCCACATCTGTAGGATAACCCTTTGTGAGGGTGTGAATGTAACATTTTTCTCCTAAATTTTCTAATTTTTTCTTGAAATTATCGGCGGCAACTTGACCTGTATATTTAGTTATTACGATACTTCCCACATATAATCCCAATTTTCTGAAATTATCGACTAAACGCAAAAGTTCAAGATCGTAAGTTATTCCAAAGTCGGCTCTGACTTTGCTGTGCTGAATATCGTCCGCACTTATACAAAAAACTATTTCCGCTTTATCTTTTAAAGTCTGCAATAATTTTATTTTTATTTTAGGATCAAAACCGGGCATGCATCTGGCAGCATGGTAGTCATCGAATAATTTTCCTCCGAATTCAAGGTAAAGTTTATTATTGAATTTTTTTATTCTTTCCAAAATTTTTTCGCTTTGTAATTTTAGATACAGTTTGTTATCAAAACCGATTTTCATCCTTTTTCTCCTGAAAATAATTTACTTTAAAATTATATCACAACGCTTTTTTTATTACAAATAAAAACATATATAAAAATAAATATTAAACTTTAAAATATATTTTATTTGTTAATTGA
>CASEPJ010000177.1 GCA_949289715.1 uncultured Clostridia bacterium | reverse complement strand
TATGACTCGGTATATATGTTTACGGTAACCTGTATTAGTTACGGATTATATTATTTCGCATGGTGAAAATATGGATGAAGATTTGAATATCGATAAACAGTGCGAAAATATATCTGAACAAAATCCATATGTGGATACAGATGAGGCAAAGGACAAAAACAATAAATCGCAAATTAGTCAAACAAAAGATTTGCAAGCCGCAAAAAATTCCGTACTTTTAAAAAAAGGCATCAAAAATTCCGCTTTGCTCATTGCTGCACAGCTGATAAATCTTTTTATAAACGTATTGGTTCTTCTTTTTATTACTAAAAATTTAGGAGAATTGAATTACGGTTATTATCAATGGTTTATTCTTTTTTTCGGTTACGGTTCTTTTTTGCAACTCGGGTTAGCTCAAGGAATTTATTTAAGAGAGGGCGGCAAAAATTATGACGATTTAAATAAGTCCCTTTTAGGAGCGCAATTTAAAATTATGCTTCTTTTTGTTACCTTCTGTATTTTTATTTATTGTTTGTCGGTATATTTCGCCGTTCAAGACATAAATAAAAGAATTGCAATGTTTGCTGCGGGCGGAGCCTCATTTTTTTCGGTAATACAGACTTATTGCTATCATATAATGCGTGCTTCTAACCGCATAAAAAATATTGCCATAGCAAGCATAATCAACAGAATGCTTTTTCTTATTTGCGCTGTAATTCTTATTATATTAAAGGTAAATACCTTTCAGCTGTATGTATACGCTTATTGCCTTTCGGTTGTGGTAGAATCGCTTATAAACGTATATAACGTAAAAGATATTATATTCACGAAAACATTGCCAATAAAGCAGACGTTTAAAGAAATTCGCATTAATATTTCGGCGGGTATAAGCATTTTATTGGCAACATTGGTGAGCAATCTGATTGTAAGTGCAGGTAAATTTACGGTAGAAAGTTTTTGGAGTATGGAAAGTTTTGCTCAAATATCGCTGGCGTTGAGTTTAACTTCTGCAGCATTGTCGTTGATTGCCGCTGTGGATACCGTGCTTTTCCCCACATTAAGACAACTCGATAAAGGTTCCATAAAAAAAATTTATTCCTATTTGTCGGTTGTTTTGAGTGCCTTAATGTTTTTCGTGCTGTTGTTCTATTATCCTATTACGTTGTTTTTTGATTTTTGGTTGCCGGCATATTCCGCAAGTATTAAATATCTTGCCTATTTGTTCCCTTTGCTTATATTTGAGGGGAGGTATGTTTTTCTCGTACTTACCTATCTTCAGGTGGAAAGAAAGGAAAAATTTGTATTTTTGGTTAATATAACGGCATTAGTTTTAAGCGTGTTGCTGTGTCTTATTTCGGCCGTATTTATTAAAAAAATGGAATTTGTAGCGCTTTCGTTACTTATTGCGGAAGGCGTAAGAACAGTAATGGGAGAAATTTATGTCCAAAAAACATTAAAAATAAATCTTGCAAAAGATATAATGGAATATTTGCTTCTGTCCGTCTTATTTATTGCGGCAAGTACTCTTATAAAAGGTTTTTTAGGTATGGGAGTTTATCTTGCGGCATATATTGTTTTTATAATAATTAACAGAAAAACCATAAAATTGCTTATTCTGATTATAAAAAATAAATTATTAACAAGGAAAAAGAAGCAAATTCCTTTTTCAAAATAGGGAGTAAAAAATGAAAAAAATTATTAATGCCTTTCTTTTGGCGGTAATATTGATTATGATGAGTTTTTCACTGACGGGTTGCGGAAAAACCAATTATCTTTATAAAGATGCCGATAAATATATAGCCGGAGGAGCCGAATTAAACGAAGATATAAGTAAAAATATTTTAAATGTAGAAATTGATTGGATAAACGGAAATACCGAAATAACCTTTCACGACAAAAATACGTTTCTTTTTTCCGAAGAATCCAACAGAGCTTTAGACGAAGCTCTTTCTTTGCACTATTTTGTCGACGACAATACCTTGAAAATCAAATTTGTAAAGTCGGGAAGCTTTAATTTAAACAATTTAAATAAAAATTTGGAACTTTTCGTTCCCGAAAGCTTAGAACTTTCCGATTTAAATATAAATACCGTTTCGGCAAATATTTCCGTAAAAGGAATATCGGCAAGAAATTTAAAAGCGGAAAGTATTTCGGGCGAGATAGGCATATTCGACTCAAATATTTTCAACGATGTGGAACTTGAAAGTGTTTCGGGAAATATTTCTTTAATATCTTTAAGCAATATAAATATTTTAAATGCCGAATCGGTATCCGGAGAAATGAATATAAAAGCTCCCGTAGCGGAAACTTTTAAAGCCGAATCGGTTTCCGGAAAAATAAAATTGCTATTTGACCAAACTCCTTTAAACGGAAATGCAAAAAGCGTTTCGGGCGATATTAATTTATATTTGCCTGAAAATGCAGATTTTTCCATTGAGCTTTATACTGTCAGCGGCGATTTTAACAGTACGTTTGAATTAACGATAAACAATAATGTTTATACATGTAATCAGGGAAAAAATAAATACAATTTGGAAACCACATCGGGTGATATTGCAGTTTATAAACAAAATGTTTAAATTTTAATTTTTTTATAATAAAATTTTCCGAAAATAAATTTTAGGTTAGAAATTTACTCATTTATAAAAATATATCACATTTAAATTAAATATTTTTAATTTAGTAGATAATATAAAAAACTATAAAAATAATATAATGTTATTTAATTTTTAATTTAAATAGATTAAATTATTAAAAACAATAAAAGTTTAAATATGTTAGAAACAGGCCGCCTTTATTTACGTAAAATTGGAACGCAAGATTTTTTGCCGATTAAAAGAATTTTAAAAGACAAAGATGTCATGTATGCATGGGAGCATCCGTTTTCCGATGAGGAAGCGGAAGATTTTATTAATAATATTTTAACTCGCTACGATAAAGACGGCGTCAGTTATTTGGCTGTTTTAGAAAAAGAGACCGGTAAGCTTGTTGGAATATGCGGGCTGAATTATGAATATGCAAACGAAGAAAAATTTATAGGCATAGGCTATATTTTCAATAAAAAATATTGGGGCAACGGATATGCTTTCGAAAGCGCAAAAAGATGTGTTGAATATGCCTTTAACATAATGAATGTTGAAGAAATAACAGCGCAAATAAGGCCTGAAAATTTTGCATCTATAAAAGTCGCAGAAAATCTGAAAATGAAAATAAAAACTCGTTTTATTAAAATATATAATGGAAAGGAAATGCCTCATTTGCTCTATTGTGTAAATAAAACCGAATATAACGGCAATTGATTTACTTTTTTGCAATGAATAAATTTTCAATAATTTTAACATTAAATAGGAAATTTGAATTTTGAGCTTTCGTTATAATAAAAAAGATTAATTATTTGATTATAATATATTAATTAATTTTATTTGTATTCAAATATTAAATATATGGATTGTTAACTTGACATAAAATAATAAGTATGGTAAAATGCAACCGTGTATTTGAAGGTATAGCTCAGTTGGTCAGAGCGCTTGCTTGACATGCAAGAGGTCGCAGGTTCAAATCCCGCTATCTTCACCAGCGATCTTAAACTCAATCAAAGATAAAATTGAGTGAGTTTAAGATCTTTTTTTATGTCCAAAAAACAGAAAATAGGATTGATTTTAGGATTGTAGGTGCTTAAATTTGTACTAATAATAGCATATTTTTTTAATTAAAAATTGAAACATCAGAATATGTATGTTTATACAAGTTAAAACTCAAGAATATGTGAGTTATATTGACAATTTAAGGATATTTTGATAAAATGAATTAAAAGTATTATAGGAGTAATTATGGG
>CASEPJ010000176.1 GCA_949289715.1 uncultured Clostridia bacterium | reverse complement strand
TATTTTATTCAAAAAATTTTTTTTAATTTTATATATGACTATCAAAGTGTCATAAATGAAATGATATATTTTTACTCATTAAAAGGAAAAATTACGTTTTAAGACGTAAGGGAGGCTATTATGATTGAAAATGCAGACGAAAATTATTATGGGAAGAATAAAGATGTAAATGAGGATAAAATTTTAAATGAGGATAAGGGAGCGGAAATAACAAAAGAGGATAAAATTTTAACCAATGAAAATTCAGGTGCGGAAGCCATAACCGATAGTATAAATAAAGTTTTTGATGGCGAAAAAACCGTCTCTGAAGATACAACGGAAAATATTGACCTCAAAATCAATGATTTTTTCAACAAATATCCTGCTCTTGTTGCAAAGGCAGAAACTATTAAAGAATATTTTAAAAACAATCCTGAATTAACAGATGAAAAAAACGCATTGGAAATAGCGGCATTACATATTCTTGCCGATGAAATTAAAATAAAGAAAGAAAAAAGCAAGTATGAAGAATATATAGAAAAATTAGAAAATTTGCATCTTCCCGTAACTATAGGAAGCGGCGGAGGTTTGACGCCGAATATTTTGGATAAACCTAAAACAATCGAAGAGGCGAATAAAATCGCATTGTCTATTTTTAAATCCGAATAGCCATTTTCCTTTTTTAAAAATATATAAGGAGATAATTTATGATTTCTACTATTACTACAGCTAACAAAGTTTTAAAAAGCGTATATCTTTCGGCTATTTCGGAAGCTTTAAATCAAAATATAAATCCGTTACTTGCACAATTTAAGAAAACTTCTTCCGACGTATGGGGAAAAGAGGTAATAAAGGCGGTGCAATACGGAGTTAACGGCGGTATAGGTTCGGGAGCGGAAGACGGAACTTTGCCTATAGCAAACGGTAACAAATATGAACAGTTTAAATTGGAATTAAAAAATCTTTACGGTGTAATAGAATTATCCGATAAAGTAATTAGGGCATCTTCCAACAATGCGGGAGCTATGGTAAACCTATTAAATGCAGAAATGGAAGGACTTTTAAAGGCATCGTCCGCAAATTTCGGAAGAATGTTATACGGAAACGGTAGCGGTATATTGGCAAAAGTAACAGAAAATTCTTCTAATTCGACTACTTTTAAAGTGGATGACGTTTCTAAATTTAATATCGGAATGACGGTATCTTTGTATAACTCGTCGGGAAGTTGTTATAATAATTTTTCATCCAGAAGAGTTATAGGAATTGACAGAACCAACAGTAAAATTATTATAGACGGAACAAGCACTATGACTATCGGGGCTACCTCCTTCTTCTGCGTGCAGGGTTCCTATAATAACGAACTTACCGGACTTGGTGCTATTTTCGATTCCGATACTTTATACGGAATATCGAAAACAAACAACGATTTTATGAATCCGTTGGAAAATGATTTGAAAGTGGATGGAGCTAATCAAGATATAGACGATATTGCCATTCAAACCAATATCGATATTTTGGAAGACAGATGGGGAAGCAGTGTGGATTTTATTGTTTGTTCTTCGGGGGTTAAAAGAAATTATTTTAAATATTTGAATCAATTTAAACAGAATGTGGATGCCATGAACTTAGAAGGCGGATATAAAGCTATTTCATTTAATGGTATTCCGTTGGTTTCAGATAGATTTTGTCCTTCAAATACTATGTATTTATTAAACACTAAAGATTTTGCGCTGCATCAGTTGTGCGATTGGCAGTGGATGGAATCGGAAAACGGCAGTATATTGAGACAGGTTCCGGGATATCCGGCATTTACTGCTGTTTTGGTAAAATACGCAGACCTTTTATGTTCACGTCCTTGCGGTCAGGGAAGAATAACGGGTATAAACGAATCAAGCGGATTAACACCCGTAATTCATAAAATTATAGATGTTGGAAGTGAAGCTTCGGTTTAAAGTTGCGCTATTATAATTATAAACGATATATAAAATATCTTATTTTAAATTAGAAAAATTATAATTTTAAACAATATAAAAAAATTAGAATGACAATTAGTAAAAAAATATTGGAATAAAGGAACTTATTTGAGTTCCTTTATTCTTTTTTAATTAATTTATGGACATTAAAAAAAATTTGTTTTATTGACGGGTGGTTAAAATGCGCACAGATAAAATTTTAATAGAAAAGGATTTATATGATATTTCCGACAGAATCAAAGAGATAGATGACAGTTATTATATTTTATATAATCCGAAAAACAGGAAATTCGAAGTACATTCCTCTCTGCAAAAAAATAATACCCTCGCTTTGATATTACCGTTTGAAAAACTCGATGCCAGAACCGTAGAATATGTAAGAAAAACGAGAAGAGAAAGATTCGCTCAAATTTTAAAAGAAATTGAAGCCGCTAACGAAAAAACGGAAAAAAACAAATGGAACAATATAATTGACAAATGCAAAGACGAAACTTTAGAGACGTTGAAATATAAGGATAAAGAAAATATTTTAACTGAATTGCTTAAAAAAAAGGAGAATAAAAATGAAGGTTAAAAATGCGATTAAAAATGCCTGTTTACTGCTTGAGCAAAATTCGCTTGCAGAAGAACTTGAAGGTGTAAATATGCCGAATGCTACGATAAGCAGCGAATTGGCTGTAATGAAATTATGTGCGCAAATGGTAATCAATGAAGTTGCGTGTGAATATTTTGCTTTGACGGACGAATTTAAAACTTATACCGACGGTAGTTTGGATTTTGTTGATTTTCCCAAAACAGTATATTCTGTTTTGGGAGTTTATATAAACAATATCCCCATAAAATTTAAAGTACTGGGAGAAAAGTTAATTACAACCGCAGGTAACATAAAAATAAGATATACTTATACATATGACGCTTTAGATTTTGTTTCCGATGTGGAATTTCCACAAGATTTTGCAAGAATTTTAGGATACGGAATAGCTGCGGAATACTGCTTGATTAAAAACCTTTTTGACGAAGCCGTAATGTGGGATAAAAAATTTCGAGATTCAATAAGAGCCGCTGCAGCGAAAAGAAGAATAAATACACCGAAAAGAAAGTGGTTATAGGAGGCAATTATGTATTATAACGATAATATAATTTCTCCCACACCAAGACGGCATAAGGCTGTTATTAACGGATTTAACAGGTTAATTAATCCCGATGCCGACGACAGTATATTGGAGCTTTCCGACGGCAGATATTATAATTTAAAAGCGGACAGCGGAGCATTGAAGGAAAATTACGGAACGGAAATTTTGAAAAATAACGACGGAACGAGTATTGCGTTATCGGGGGGAGAAATTCGTAATTGTTACAGATATTCGAGATTTGACGAAATTTCGGGCAGTTTCGAAGATTTTGTTGCGGTGCTTTATGAAAACGGAAATTTTTATTTATATAGTTTGACTAATAATACAAGTTATAATTTGGGAACCTTAAACGGTAATCCCAAAGCAGTTCAATATAGATTAAACGGTGACGACGTTTTAATATTGACATCGAAAGAAGACAATATGTTAGTATTGAACGGCAATACGTTAACCGCAATAGATAATGCTCCCGACATTACCAGTATGTGTGTTCATTACGAAAGACTTTTTTGCACCGTATCGGGAAGAAAGAGCGCAGTATGGTTTTCCGACGATTTAGACCCTACAAACTGGAATATTACACTTGAAGAAGCAGGGTTCATAGAATTTGCCGACGAAGGGGGAGCGCTTAATAAAGTTATTTCTTTTTCCGATTATGTATATGCTTTCAGGACATATGGAATTACAAGAATTTCCGCATACGGAGATCAGAGGGATTTTTATGCCAGAAATCTTTTTGTTTCTAGCGGAAGGATTTTTTCCGATACGGTAGCGGTGTGCGGAGATAAAGTTATGTTTTTAAGCGGGGACGGAATATACCGTTTTGACGGTTTAGATACAGTAAACGTAACAAAAAATTCCACGTCTTTATTTTCAAAAATTGATAACAGTGCTGCTACGGCGGCATATTATAACGGAAAATATTATTTAAGCTGTAAATTAAATATAGAAGACGTAATTAAAGACTGTGTTATAATTTACGATTTCGTTAAAGGAAATTATTCGATAATTACCGATGAAAATATAAAAGTTTTCATAAATTTCAATACGGAAAACAAATATTATTTGCTTGCCGTTTTAAAAAATGACAATAAAATTTTATCGGTAAACGAATCGGGAAATTATAAAACAAAACAATGGCTATCGCCGGAGTCCGACTTTAATGCACCGGAAAGTATAAAAATTATAAGGGAAATTTATATTTTGACAGAAACTTCCTGTGTATTGAACGTAAAATATGACGGCGGGACAAAATCTTTTCAACTTATAGGAGCAAATTATCCGCAGAAAATAAAAACTGCCCTTAAAGGTAAAAACTTTTCGTTTACGATAAAATCTTCTTCTGCTAGCGTAAAAATTGCAAGACCCGTAATTATTTACGAATCATTTTGACAATAAGGAGAATAAAATCTTATGAATTATGCGAAAATGGGATATTTAAAAGCAGAAGAGGCTGTAAATTTGGCAAATAAACTTATTTGCGAACGAAAAGAAAATAATTTTTCGGTATTTAAAGACCAGGGCAGCGGTATATACAAGATTAACAGTTTGTCAAATTCAAAAGCGGCTATATTGTTGAAAGCAGAAAATTTTAAAAACGGAAGTGCAATTTCGGTTTATCTAAACGGAAAAACAATAAAAAAAGAGATTGCGGAGCGAGATTATTCGGAAAAAACTCTTTTTTTTACGGTTTTTTTTGAAGAAGGTGAAAATACATTTTATATCGATGCAGCAAATTCGCCATTCGAATGTCTTGTTATAGGCAATGATTTCAGTGAGGCAGTTAACTCGTGTAAATTATTAAGCGTTTATAATTCTGAAATAACGGCGTGGGGTATGCTTTATGGTGGTAAGCTTACGGTTTTGGGAGACATAGAATTGACGCAGGAGGGTGTTATAGACTTTGCTTTGGCGGTAAGTTCAGATCAACTGTTTGTTTTTATTGTCAATCAAAACAATGAATTATATTATATAGCGTCGGGAGAAAAAATTTTGCTAAAGCAAGGCGTAAATAAAGTAGGCGCAGTATACGGTAACGGTGAAATATATTTAGCTTATAAAAAAGGCGACAGTATATATATTTCTAGATTGATTAATTATAATCTTTGCGGAGAAGAGAGTATGAATTTACCTAAAAAAACAATAATCGACATAAGAGGATGTGCCAACTACCATGCTTTTTTGTTTCACTCGCAAAGCGGAGCCAACTATTTAAAAATATTAAAGGAAAGCAACGAAAGCAATGAGGTTTTGAATTATAATATTACATCGTCTTTTTT
>CASEPJ010000175.1 GCA_949289715.1 uncultured Clostridia bacterium | reverse complement strand
CTTTATTCAATTTTTATTCATTTATCGATTTTATTTTCTCTTCTTCTAAAGATCGAAAAGATATTTGTCTGTTAATCTCTTTTAAAACTAAAATTTGTAACGGTATTGATAATATAAAAGTCAATATATCTGCTATAGGTTGAGCAATTACAACTCCCGTAAAGTCAAATAATATAGGTAAAACGAATATCAAAGGTATAAAAAACAAACCTTGCCTTGCAGCAGCCAAAATAGAAGCCTTTACTACTTTTCCGATGTTTTGCATCATCATATTGCACATAGTAATCCAACCGGTCAATGGCAAGGTCAAAAGCTGCATTCTCAAGGCAAAAGCCCCGATATTTGCTACATATTCATCGCCCTTTTGGAAAAGTTCAATAAGTTGGGGAGAAAAAATATAAGCAATTGCCGAAATGAATATTAAAAAGACAGAAGAAAATTTTACACAAAAATAAAATGCCTCTTTTACACGTTCATATTTTTTTGCTCCGTAATTAAATCCACATACGGGCTGAAAACCCTGCCCGAAACCTATAACGACCGAATTGGCAAAACCCATTATTTTTATTACTATAGTCATTGCGGCAATTGCCGGATCTCCGTATGTACCCGCCATTAAATTCAAGCATACGTTAGATACGCTTTGCAAACCTTGTCTGCATAAAGACGGCGTTCCGCCTTTTACAATTTCTTTTACAAATTTCATGCAAAATCTGCATTTTAAAATTTTTATTGATATATTACCTTTTCTTTTACATCCAATAAATAAAATAATAAAACCTATCAATTGACTTAAAACCGTTGCAATAGCAGCACCTTTAATACCCAAATTAAATGTAAAAATAAAAAGCGGATCCAAAAGTATGTTTAATACTCCTCCCGTTGTAATACCAAACATAGCATATTTCGCACTGCCTTGAAATCTTAATTGGTTATTCATAACCAGAGAGGAAGTCATAAAAGGCGCACCTAAAAGAATATATAACATATAGTCTTTTGCATACGGCAAAATTGTAGGTGTAGAACCTAAAATTTTTGCAATCGGTTCTAAAAACAAAATACCTATAACGGTAATAAAAATTCCCCCTAAAAAAGAATACACAAATCCAGTTGCAGCCATACTTGAGGCTTCGTCATTATTTTCCTTTCCTAATTGTTTAGATATATAATTGCCTGAACCGTGCCCGAAGAAAAATCCGATCGCCTGAATAATAGACATAAGAGAAAAAACGACACCTACCGCACCGGTTGCACTGTTGGAATTTAATTTACCTACAAAATAGGCGTCCGCCATGTTGTAAATGGTCGTAATCATCATACTTATAATTGTAGGCACGGCAAGTTTGCACACTAACTTTTTAACCGAGTCATGTGTCATTCTATATTGTTTTAAATGCAGTTCTTCTTCTTGATTTATGTAACCGTCCATATTCTAAATGCCTTTTTATTTATTGGATAAATAAATTTTTAAATAATATATTGTTAACATATAATTTAATAAATGCTTTTATTCGATTTTTAAATATTATATTTATATTTAAAAAACAATTTAATTTATTAAATTAATAATAAAATTATGTTAAAAACATTATTGCAAATAATTTATACATCAAATTACTTACCTTTTTGTTATTTAAAATTGATTCATTAACGTAATTTAATAATATCATTTCAAATAAAATTTTTATTAATATTATAAATTATTTTTATTGGTAACATTAAAAAAATTTTTATTGTGTCATACAACAAAAATGCGGTGGAAATCCACCGCATTTTATTCGCACTATAAAGTTACTATTTTATTTTTTCTTTCTGAAAATAAAATATCCTACAGCGACACCAACAACCAGTACTACAACAACTATTAAGATAATTGCCCAAACGGGGAATTCATTATTTTCTTCGGTTGGAACTTCTTCAGATTCTTCTACCGTAATAGAGAAACTTTCGGTTGTAGCCGTATTGCCAATATTATCGGTAGCTTTATATACTACCGTATAAGTACCGGCCAAAGTGGGTGTGAATTGGAAATTATCGTCGGTCTCGGTAACGGTAACGGTAGAACCAT
>CASEPJ010000174.1 GCA_949289715.1 uncultured Clostridia bacterium | reverse complement strand
ATTTTTATTGAATTCAATTGGAATCAATAACCTTATTTTAAATATAAACAGCATAGGATGTAAAAATTGCAGACCCGAATATAATAAAGCATTGAAAAATTATTATAAAGATAATTTTGATAATTTATGTCCTACCTGTAAAGAAAGATATGAAAAAAATCCTTTAAGATTATTGGATTGCAAGGAAGATAAATGCATTGCTTTAAAAAAGAATGCTCCGAAAGTGTTAGATTATTTATGCGATGAATGTAAAAACCATTTTGAAGAGTTGCAGTCGTATTTAAATAAATCTAACATTTCATATGTAATAAATCCCCAAATTGTCAGGGGACTTGATTATTATACGAAGACCGTATTTGAATTCATTTCCGATGAAATCGGTGCGAAGGGTACGGTTTGCGGCGGCGGAAGATATGATAATTTGGTTGAAGAAATAGGAGGTAAATCTATGCCTGCCTGCGGCTTCGGTATGGGAATAGAACGTTTATTGATGGTACTTGAAAGCTGCAATACAATGATACCTAACGATGATAAACCGGACGTGTTTGTTGCTTATATCAGTGAAGAATGTAAAAACAAGGCTTTTGAAACTGTAGATTTACTGCGTTTAAACGGTATAAAGACTGATACGGAATATATGAACAGGAGTATAAAAGCGCAATTTAAAAATGCATCTAGAGCAAATGCGGCGTTTGTTGCAGTCATTGGCGAGGACGAGCTTAAAAACAATAGCTGCAAAATTAAAAACATGAGTACGTCCAAGGAAGAGACGGTTTTACTTGCCGAATTAATACAATATTTGAAAAATAAAATATAAACATAGGAGTTATCAAAAATGGCCGAAAGTTTAAACGGATTAAAAAGAACGTGTTTATGCGGGGAATTGACCGCTGAATATTTAAACAAAGAAGTTGTTGTATTTGGTTTTACCGCAAAAATAAGAAATATGGGTGGGCTTATTTTTATAGATTTAAGGGACAGAACGGGTATTATTCAACTTGTCGCCGACAATAACACTCCTATTGAAATTTTGGATAAGGCCGCTTCGGTTAAAAACGAATATGTACTTGCTGCAAAAGGTATTTTAAGAAAAAGGCAAGGGGCGGTGAATACAAAAATTTCTACAGGCGAATTTGAAATATTGATTAACGATTTACGCATATTATCCGAAGCCGAAACGACTCCATTTGTTATAGACGAAAAAGCTGCCGTATTAGAGCCTTTGCGTTTAAAATACAGATATCTTGAATTGCGCAGACCCGAATTGCAGAAGAATTTGATAGTAAGAGATAAAATAACCAAAACGGCAAGAGATTATCTTTCCGAAAACGGATTTCTTGAAATCGAAACACCGTTTTTGGGCAAATCTACGCCTGAAGGAGCAAGAGATTATCTTGTTCCTAGCAGAGTGCATCCTGGTTCTTTTTATGCTTTGCCACAATCACCACAATTATATAAACAGTTGCTTATGATTGCCGGATTCGACAGATATTATCAAGTTGCGAGATGTTTTCGAGATGAGGATTTAAGAGCCAACAGACAGCCCGAATTTACTCAAATAGATATGGAAATGTCTTATGTGGAAAAAGAGAGCGATGTAATGGAGGTAATGGAGGGGTTAGTTTGTGCCATTTTCGAAAAGACTATAGCAAAAAAACTTCCGAGACCTTTTAGGACTATAACTTATAAAGAAGCTATGGAAAAGTACGGTTCGGATAAACCCGATACAAGATTCGGAATGGAAATTCAAGATGTCTCCGATATTGTAGCAAATTCCGAATTTTCTATTTTTTCGGGAGCGGTTAAAAACGGTGGAAGTGTTAGACTTATAAATGCAAATGGATTCCAAAATCGTCTTTCGAGGAAGGAAATAGATGCTCTGTCAGACATAGTAAAGACTTTTAAGGCAAAAGGGCTTGCTTGGATGTCCTTTTTTGGAGATGAAATAAAAGGAACCGTAGTTAAAAATTTGTCTAAGGATGAAATAGATGCGATAAAAGCACGTTCAATGGCGCAATCGGGTGATATTCTATTTTTTGTTGCCGATAAAAATAGTGTTGTTTTTAACAGTTTAGGCGCTTTAAGATTGCATCTTGCAGAAAAAGCCGGGTTAATTGATAATTCAAAATTCGATATTTTATGGGTCACGGACTTTCCTTTGTTAGAATTCAGCGAAGAGGAAAACAGATTTGTGGCGGTGCATCATCCTTTTACTATGCCTAAACAGGAAGATATTGCTCTCCTCGACACAAATCCCGAAGCTGTAAGGGCTGCGGCATACGATTTAGTAATAAACGGTCAGGAAGCGGGCGGAGGCAGTATTAGAATTCACGACAGAGAATTGCAGGCAAAAATGTTTAATCTTTTAGGTTTTACCGATGAAGACATAGAGGCAAAATTCGGATTTTTTGTTAATGCGTTTAAGTACGGGGCTCCTCCTCACGGCGGTTTGGCTTTCGGACTTGACAGGCTGGTTATGCTATTGACCGGTACCGAATCTATTAAAGACGTTATTGCTTTTCCGAAAGTTCAAAATGCATCTTGTCTTATGTCGGATGCTCCCTCACAAGTCGACATTAAACAACTTAACGATCTCCATATTTTAATAGATAAATCGGAAAAAAATGGCTGAGTTTTACGACAGAACGCTTAAACTCATTGGGATTGACGGTTATAAAAAATTAAATGCTAAAAAAGTTATAATTTTCGGTTGCGGCGGTGTAGGAGGATATGTAATTGAAGCACTTGCACGTAGCGGAATCGGGACTTTAGGTATTTGTGATTTCGATATTATAGATATATCCAATATCAATCGCCAAATAATTGCGGGAATGGACAATATAGGCAATTTAAAAACCAATGAATTTAAAAAGCGTATAGAAAACATTAATCCTTCATGTAAAGTTATTCTATATTCCGAACGTTATGGCAAAAACAATGATCATATGTTAAAAGATTTAAATTGGGATTTTTGCGTTGACGCTATAGACAGTATAGACGATAAGGTTTCGCTTATAATAAATTGTAAAAATAAAAATATAGAAATAATTTCTTCTATGGGGGCGGGTAATCGCATTGAAATACCCGATTATAAAATTACGGATATATATAAAACTCAATATGATAAATTAAGTAAAGTTTTAAGAAAAAAATTAAAAGACGCCGGTATTTCCGCTTTAAACGTATGTTGCACAAATCAACCCTGTTTAAAAACAGAAGACGGTTCGGTGGGAAGTATTATCTATGTTCCTGCAATGTGCGGTATGACTATAGCCGGATATGTTATAAATAAACTTTTAAAAGATTGATTTATGGTAAAAAATTGATTTAATCGATTTCGTTATAAAACTTTTAGATATAAAAATTAATTAATCGGTCTATAATAGTATCGCAGCAATATTTATTAATTTCGAGGTGCAGTATGAACGATAAAATAATAGAATTGAACAATGAAAATTTTGATAAAATTATTTCGGACGATAAACACGTTGTGCTTGTAGATTTTTGGGCGGAATGGTGCGGTCCGTGTAGAAGACAAGGTGCCGTTTTAGACGAGCTGGCAGAAAAATTGGATGAAAAAGTTATAATAGCCAAAGTTAATGTGGACGATAATCCCGATATAGCAATTAAGTTCGGAATAATGAGCATACCTACTTTAATTGTGTTTAAAAAAGGCAAAACGGAGGAAAAAACCGTAGGACTTACCGATTCGGACGAATTGATGTCGATGTTGGAGGAGTATATTTAATTTGTTTCGAAATCGATAACTTTTTATTAAAAATTTACTATTTATAATTAATTTTAAACCGCTTTTAATTAGCGGTTTTTTTATTTGTTATAAATTATAGCGCATGCAATAAATAATTTTATATATAAATAAAATACCCATAGTTTATTTTAATTATAAATGATATTGTGTTTAGAATATTTTTATAAGTGATTTTTTTATTTTTACTCTCATAAAATATTTATGATATTGTATAAATTTTAGGTGGTAAATATGAGAGATGTTATTCAAAGCGTAATAGATTCTTGCGATGTCGATAAGACCACACTATCAGGCAACAAATGTTTGGTGCTTGTCGGTTGTGCCGTATATCTTGACGGTTGCAGCGGAATTATAACTTTTACTGAAAACGAAATAGAGCTAAAAACAAAAAAAGGAAAAGTATTTATTAAAGGTGAAAAAATGTATTTAAAACAAATAACAAAGCAAGATATTATAGTAAAAGGAAAAATCAATTCGGTAACGGTGGAATAATATGTTTTATTATAAAGTTAAAATCGAAGGTTTAAATTTAGACAGATTTATAACGAATTGCGTCAAAAACGGTATAATATTGAAAAATGTTCGCAAAAAAGACAGAAAAACCCTTATAGTTTCCCTTAATTATACTAACCTTAAAAAACTATTTGCAAAAGTAGATACAAAATGTTATAATATTACATTATTAAAGAAAGGCTTAATTCCGCTTTTTAGGGAAAATATAATAAAGCGTTGCGGAATATTTGCCGGCTTGACTTTGGGAATTATAGCGGTTTTGTTTCTTTCTCAAATATATTGGCGTGTAGATATTAATTGCGACAATACGCTAATAATTCAAAATATGAGCAATCAGCTTATCGATGCGGGTATTTCGCCGGGAGTGAAAATCAGTAATGTAAATCTTGACGAATTAGAAGTTTTATTGTTGAATAATAATCCCGAATTGGCGTCTGTTAGTTTGCACAGAGAGGGAGTGGTTTTAAAAGTTGACGTTTACGAAGCTTTGCCTAAAGACGAAAAACAGTATAATTTATATTCCTCTGCCAATGCTATAATAACTAAAATAGTGGTAATAAACGGGCAGCAGATGGTCAACGAAGGCGATATAGTAAAAAAAGGCGATTTGCTTGTGCAAGCTTCAAGCGACGGTAAAAAAGCCGTAGCCGTAATCTTCGGGAAAGTTTACATAACAGCAGACGAAGAATTTAATAAATATACTTATAATGTTGAAAATACCGGAGAGGAAATAGAATTTATAAATTTAGAATTTGCCGGTTTTACTTTCGGGAAGAAAAAAGAAATTACCTTTAAAGAATACGAACAAGTAGTTACCGAAGGTTATATTACAAAATTTTTGTTACCGGTAAAATATAAGAAAACTTTAATAAAAGAATCCGAAATTAACATTGTTGAAAATGTTTTTTCGGATTATGAAGATATAATTAAACAAAACGCATACGATAAAGCTTTCAGTCTGTATGATAGCGGTAAAATTATAGATACCTGGTATAACATAAAAGAGCGAGGCGATATAATAACTGTTACTGCGGTTTTAGAAATCGAAAAAATAATTTCGGAGGATTAAATGGGGCAAATCAAAAAGAATATTGATTGTAAAAATGCGGAAATATTAAAAAAATTATTCGGTGCTTTTGACGAAAACGTAAATATGATAGAGAGAAACTTCTCGGTAAAAATTACACAGGGAGATAATTCGGTAATTATTATCGGTGAGGAAAACGATGTTTTGCATGCAGCCGCAGTAATTGAAAATCTTTTGATGATTCCCGATGAAATAGATATTCAAAAGACGAGATATTTTACCGAAATGGAGCTTATCGGTCAAAACGTAGATTATACCGAATTATTAAAAGACGTTTTTGCCGTAACGGCAAAAGGCAAACAGATAAAAGCTAAAACGGTAGGGCAAAAACACTATTTGGAGGCTTTGAAAACCAAGTCGGTAGTTTTTGGAGTAGGACCTGCCGGTACGGGTAAAACGTATTTGGCGGTTGCAAAAGCAGTTACGGCCTTTAGGAAAAATGAAGTTGAAAGAATTATATTGACGAGGCCGGCCGTTGAAGCGGGAGAAAAACTCGGTTTTTTGCCGGGTGATTTACAGACAAAAGTGGATCCTTATTTAAGACCCTTATACGATGCTTTGCAGGAAATGTTCGGCATTGACTCCTATATGAAATTAATCGAAAGAGGTATTATAGAAATAGCCCCTCTTGCATATATGAGGGGAAGGACCCTTTCGAACGCATATATAATACTTGACGAAGCTCAAAATACTACAATAGAACAAATGAAAATGTTTTTAACCAGAATGGGCGAGGGCAGTAAAGTCATCGTTACGGGAGACGTTACCCAAATAGATTTACCCGAGGGTAAACAATCGGGATTAAAACATGCTGTAAAAATTTTAAAGGATATTGACGGCATCGAAGTTTGCTATTTAACTCATAGAGACGTCGTAAGGCATGATTTGGTTCAAAGTATAATAAAAGCTTATGAAAATTCCAATCGTAAAAATACGGAAGAAAGGGGTTGAAAAATAAATGAACAAAAAACTTAATTTGAATATTAAGATGATAATTATACTTGCGGTAACCTCATTGCTTTTTACTGCAACGGTATTATTGTTTTCTTTTATTAAGGGGATTAATATTGCAGAAATAAAATTTTATTGGTATATT
>CASEPJ010000173.1 GCA_949289715.1 uncultured Clostridia bacterium | reverse complement strand
TATTTTCAAAAATAGATTCGTCTTTTATATAAATCCATAAATCAAGAGCAGCATTGTTATTTTTTACAGCGGAAATATCAATTCCTGCAGACATTTTCATATCGGGAGTAACTTGTGCTACATTTTGAAATTCAGGAAGTATGTCAATTATTTCGCATTGCTCGAGGTCATGGTGAGTATAAACTCCGTAAGAAACGCCGGTATATCCGTGAGGGACGTTATTTACACTTGTAGACCATTGCGCTTTAGCATAAGTTCCGTCTGAAGGTACAAGCACTATTTCACTTTCAGCTTGTGCGCCGGTATTACATACAAACAAAAAGCCAAATAACACTAAAATAAAACTAAATAAACCTGCAATAAAGCAACTGATAAATTTTTTATTTTTATCCATACAGTTTACCTCCTATTTACTTTTATAATAGCAAAGCAAATAATGAAAGTCAAAAAAATTAAAAAAAAGTTATAACGTTTTAATACATATTTTAAAAAAAAAATTAAAAAATTACGATTATGATATATATTTTGATATATCATATTATTTTTTTGTACTTAAATATATCAAATACTTGACATTAAAGGCAGTGTTAAATAAAATATAATTGAAATAATTTTGAAGAGATAACCTTAAGGAGATAAAATGGAATATTTATATAAAACAATATACAATAATATTTTAAACGATATAATAATGGGAAAACTTTTACCAGGAGATAAAATTCCCACAGAATTGGAACTCACAAAGAAATATAATGTTTCTCGTATAACGGCAACTAAAGCTATAAACGAACTTGTTTCAGCAGGTTATCTTTACAGAAAAAGAAAAAAAGGCACTTTCGTAAAAAGTCAATTTTTATCGACAGATAGCACAATCAAAGAAAAAAATAAAATTATTACGTTTATTACTCCCGTAGACGAATATTTATGTTTTCAGCTTATTATAGGCACACAAGATGCCGCCACGAAAGAAGGTTATTGCATTGCTCATTATAATTCTTGCAACAATATCGAAAAGGAAGCTGAATACATAAACAATGCATTTTCTCTTGACGTTTCCGGTATTATTGTTTTTCCGGCGGCTCAAAATCAAAATTATAATAATATAAATAAATATTTTGAAATACAACAAAGAGGTATTCCTCTTGTATTTGTAGATAACAAACCTAATATCGTTACTGCCCCGTTGATAAATTCAAATAATTTCGAAGCAAGTTATTTTCTCACGTCAAAACTTATCGAAAAAGGTCACCGAAAAATAGCATTTTTTTTAACTAACGAAATTATGCTTCCAAGCGTTGAGTCCAGACTTGCTGGTTATGCAAAGGCACTTATAGACAATAAAATACCTTTTAATTTCAAATATGTTTATAAAGAAAAAATTTTTGAAGAAACAAAATACCAAAATGAATTGACTAATTTAGAATTTAACATTTGTGACGCTATAGACACTTTTTTCGGTTTGGACAATCCTCCCACAGCGGTGATTTGCATTAACGACGAAGTAGCTTCAAAATTTATTCATTTTGCAAGAATAAAAAAATTGGATATTCCCAAAAAAATGTCGGTTGCCTCATTTGACAACTCAAGTTTTGCGATAAAATCGGAAGTTCCCATTTCAACCATGGCTCAAAATTTTGCCGAAATAGGCATTGAAGCAACTAATACCGTAATAAATATTTTAAACAACAAAAAAGCTATATCAAAAAGTATAAAAATGAAATATATAGAAAGAGAATCTATTGCCACTATTTAAATTGCATTTGATATTCAATATATAATCATTAATAATTATAAAAATAATTATAAACGCTTGATAATATATTTTGGTGCTATTTTTTATGTAACATAATATAATTTTTAATGATATTTCAAAAAAACAAATTTCACTTTTAAAAATACCTTTTTCGTTTTTGTAAAAAAAATTTTAAAGTTTACAGATATATAAGTAAAAGTTAAAAAAACATTTTGAAAAATTATGCCTTTATGGTATAATATCGGATATGAAAAAAAATTTTTCGGAGGCAAATATGACATATTCACATGAAGTTCATAATATGTGTTGCGTTAAAAAAGGACCTAATCACGGCCCTGCTCCCATTCCCGAAGAAGGTAAATGGGTTCAATCGAAAGAAATAAAAGACGTCAGCGGTTTATCTCACGGTATCGGTTGGTGCGCTCCCCAACAAGGCGGCTGCAAGCTAACTCTGAATGTTAAAAACGGAATCATCGAGGAAGCTTTGGTCGAAACCATAGGTTGTTCCGGTATGACACACTCTGCCGCTATGGCTGCAGAAATTTTACCCGGTAAAACATTGCTTGAAGCATTAAATACCGATTTGGTTTGCGATGCAATAAACACAGCAATGAGAGAATTATTTTTGCAAATAGTTTACGGAAGAACTCAATCCGCATTTTCCGAAGATGGTTTACCTATAGGAGCCGGCCTTGAAGATTTAGGAAAAGGTTTAAGAAGTCAAGTAGGCACCATGTACGGCACTAAGGCAAAAGGCGTAAGATATTTGGAAATGGCAGAAGGTTATGTTACCAGAATAGCTTTAAACAAAGACGATGAAGTTTGCGGTTATGAATTTATTAATGTAGGTAAAATGATGGAAGCCCTTAAAAAAGGCACTTCTGCTGCAGACGCAATCGAATCGGCAAAAGGAACTTACGGACAATTCAAAGACGCTGCCAAGTATATTGACCCCAGAAAAGAATAGGAGGTTTGTTATGTCTGAAATCAGATTTGAAGGTTATGAAAGAAGAATAGATAAAATAAATAAAGTTATGAGCGAATACGGTTTTAAATCTTTGGAAGAAGTCAGAAATTATACTCTTCAAAAAGGTATTAACGTAGATGAAATCGTACGTTCCATTCAGCCTATCGCTTTTGAAAATGCCGTTTGGGCATATACATTGGGCTGCGCTATCGCTTTAAAGAAAAATTGCAAAAAAGCTGCAGATGCCGCCGAAGCATTAGGTATAGGTTTACAGGCTTTCTGTATTCCCGGTTCCGTAGCCGACCAAAGAAACGTAGGTTTAGGTCATGGCAATCTCGGAGCAAGACTTTTAAGAGAAGAAACAGACTGTTTCTGTTTCCTTGCTGGTCATGAATCTTTTGCCGCAGCCGAAGGAGCTATAGGAATAGCGAAAAAAGCCGATAAAGTAAGAAAAAAACCTTTAAGAATCATCTTGAACGGCTTAGGTAAAGATGCCGCTTATATTATAAGCAGAATAAACGGATTTACTTATGTTCAAACACAATATAACCATTATAACG
>CASEPJ010000172.1 GCA_949289715.1 uncultured Clostridia bacterium | reverse complement strand
TTAAAAAATCAGACAAATTACTATCTGAAAAAAGTAAAGAAAATAATCAATTAAAGTGGGTAAAATTAATGAACAACTATAAGAATGGAGCTGAAGAAATTATATTAAATGAATTAATTTATAATAAAAATGTGTGAGTACAAGCTATAATATTTGTCCTAGCCAGCACTGAATTTGTACTACCACACAAATTCTATTATGGGAATTTCCCATACCCTCTCTATAAAACGAAAGTTATAGTAATGAGAAAAAAATATTAAAATTAATGCTTATTTAAATGAAAAAGAAAAGCAATAAATAAGAAGTGAAAGAGCAATAACTTTTAAAACTGTATTGCTCTTTAATATTATTTTTTTTTTGCAAAAGTTAATAGTATCGCTTAATAATACTTCACCATCTCGAAGCGTTTTATAGGGAATTCCATTTTGTCGGCAAAACTCAACAGTTTTACTAGCCAACTCAGTTTCCTTGTGATCTGATTCAAAGTGAGGAATTATTATTTCTTCCACAAATCCAATTCCATTATAAATTGGAGGAAGTCCACTATTATAAGGATCAACTTTTGGATCATCCATAATACTTATAGCTGACATATCTTTACACAAGCAGCATATTCCTGCACTATATCCCGAATATAAATAGTTTAAATTATTAGAATACTCTAATAACAATTCATCAAAGCCACTTAATCGCATGGCTTTTCTAAGAACGAATGTATTGCCACCAATTACATAAAATGCGTAAATATTTTGTAAATCTCTCCTTAAAAGTTCTTTTTGTCCAAAATATTTTCTTAAGTCTAAGAGTTCAACTTCAAAGCCTAATTCTGCCAAGTCTTTTGCATCACTTTGAATTCCATTAGTTTTTCTCTCACCATCAGGAAAC
This sequence comes from uncultured Clostridia bacterium, assembly GCA_949289715.1. Lineage (GTDB taxonomy): Bacteria > Bacillota > Clostridia > Christensenellales > CASEPJ01 > CASEPJ01. The sequence goes on along the minus strand of CASEPJ010000172.1, from coordinate 6,627 downwards.
ATATCTCTTGAATTAGTAATTAAGGCTATTTTGTTATTCACACTATTTTGTAACCATTTTTTTAATTCATCAGTAGAATTTCCTAATTTATAAGAAGACAAATATAATTTCATTTTAATTTCCTCCTTTGGTACATTAATTATATCATTTAATCTAAAATATTTCTATATTATCATTGAAATTTAATAGTAATTCATATATAATATTTTTAGAAAGAGAACGAAGTTCGTAACTTGTATGTGATTTGCTCCAATTTTAAACCGTATTTTTATATAGATAATGCGGTTTTTTATTTTATTTAACTTTTTTCGCTGTTTTAATTTCAATTAAAATAAATTTTAATACAATAAAATTAATAATTAGTTACAATTTTTTTATAAATAATTTACTATATTTTTTTACAAAAATAATTTAAACAAATTATTCTATAAATTTAACAAACGAACTTAATTTAAAAATTAAAATTTTTTATACAGCAAAATTATAAAAGGATTTTTTATAATTAAACTTTTATTTAAAAATTTAATTATAGAACAAAATTTAATCAATATTTATTTTTATATTTTTCTTTGGATAATTTTACAATATTTTCAACAAAATTTTTTTTACCTTCCGTATATAAATTTCTGTCGGGAGCATATTTATTATATAAATCTAATTTCAATTTTTCATATTCTTTGGCTAAAAAATAATTTTCGTTTAAATAATCTCTAAAATATAATTCATCGCAATTTGCGAAATTTTTTATATGAATATGAAAAACTTTATCTGAATATCCGTTAATCGTATATCCTTTGTTAAAAGACATTTTTTCAAAATTTTCACACATTAAAATATAGCCGTTTTTTAAAAGCACATTTTTTACCTCGCTTTTATTTGCAAAATCGATTTCCACCAATATATCGACTATAGGTTTTGTTTTTATATTTTTTATTGCTGTACTGCCAATATGATTTATTCTTTTTATGTAACTTTTTAGCAAAGAAGTTAATGTTTTTTCTTCATCTGAATATATTTTCTCATATTTATCGCTATAATTTACAAAAATTATAGGAAATAACTCCCATAATTTATCTAAACTCATATCTTTCAAATCCATAGTTTTACCTTACCGTATCAATATTATTTTAATTATAGCATATCGAAATTTACTTAACAAACAATTATTTGTTATTGTTAATTTAAAAAATAAATTGCATTATTTTGATATTTTATATTTTTAATTAAATTAAAAAGCAGAGAAAATAAATTTTCTCTGCTTAAAATATGGAGATGAATGTTAGAAAAGTATTTCTAAAGCATTATATTTGTTTTTTCTTTCTGATAATAAGCAGTACAACTACAACTCCTATAACTATAACCGCACCGCCTACGGATAAACCGATTATTAAACCGGTGTTGCTTTGTTTATTTGTACTTACGTCAGTTTCCAAATTAATGCTTACATCAATAACATCCTCATTCGAAACGACAATATTTTCGATTTTATCGCCGATAACCAAAGCATAATTTCCGTTGGTAACAGATTCTTCGAATGTAAACATACCGTTCGAATCGGTTGATGTTTCCTTTAATACTTGGTTAAGAGAGCCGTCCTCGTTTAAATTGTATAGTTTTACGGCAACATTTGCGGCAACACTGCCGTCCGCATTCGTTACGATACCGCTAACATCGTAATAAAGGGTTTTTAAAGCTATGGAAACATCCGATTTGTCATTGCCGCTTACCGTTACGGGTACTATTATACCATTAACCAAAATTGCATAATTACCGCTTTCTATTTTTCTGCTGAAAGTAAATTCTCCGCTGTTTTTGGATTTTGTGGACTGCAAAGATTTACCTACTATATTCGTTCCGTCATATTCATATAATTCAAGTTCTACGTTAGCAATAATTGCATTTTCATCTCCTTTGGTTAAAGTACCCGACAAAGCATATGTAGGAGCTGCTATTTCAACGGTAATATTAGTTTTATCTTCTCCCGAAATTGTGAATAAGGATGTTCTTCCGTTAATAATCAAAGCATATTCACCGTTTAAAAGTTTTGTATTAAACGCAAATGCTCCGTTTTGATCGCTTACCACCGTTTCTATCAGGTCTAAAGTGTTAGTACCGTCGTAGTTATATAATTTTATTTCTATGTTATCAATAACCGAATCAATGCCGCCTTTTATTAAATTACCGCTTGCACTGTAATAAACTGCTTTTTCAATATACATTGCCGTATAATTCAAGCCGCCACTGCCGGTTTCTATAGTTACTTTGAGAATATGTACCCCTTCTGTAAGAGGGAATATGATTTTAGCGCTGTCCGTCCAGGAGTACCATCCGCCGGTAGTTGCTGTAATTTTAATTTCACCGAGCAAGACTATGTCGTCCCAGAATCTTATTGTTGCGGTTTCGGTAATATTAGAATATCTGAATTTTAAAATATATTCGCCCGTTTCCTCGACATTTATATAATATTTAGCCCAATATCCGCTGAAAAGATTACCGACAACATTACCAAAGACGTCGCCGTCTTCATATTCTTCTTCAAAACTTGCCGGGAAACCGTACATTTCGTCATATTCGCCGAACTGAATTACACTTACGCCGTTTGAAGTTATAGTCACACACTCATCGGCAGACGGCAAATCGGAAAATACGATATTAATATTAAAATCAGTTAAATCGCTGCCGTTTATTACAAACGGTTTTACTTCGTTGTTTATAATTACTGCATAATTACCGTCAGTTAATCCCTGTGCGCTAAAAGCGCCTTGTTCGTCTGTTATAATGGTTTCAATCAAATCACCCGTAATTGCCCCTGCTGCAACATTATATTTATATAAATCCAAAGCTGCGCTGGCAATAGGCTGCCCTTCCGAATTGGTTACAATACCGCCTACACTATAAGTACTTTCGGGAACGTATTCGAAATTTGCCGTAATGAAATTAACTCCGCCTGAACCTTCGAATACAAGTTTAATCGTATGCATACCTGCCGATAATTCGATTTGTTTTGCAACACTGTCCGTCCAGTTGCTCCAACCTTCGGTTGAAACAAAAATATCGTCGAATGTAGCAAGAAGAAGGTTATCCGAATAAAGTTTTACTATTGTATTATTATCTGCAGGAGTGGAATATCTGAATTTAACTTTATAATTACCTTTTTCTGCAACGTAAACATTATATTCACCGTAATTGTTCCAACCTGCACCGTTTAAAACTTTACCGCTATAATCACCGTCGGAAAAATCATCGCTACCTAAACTTAAACCGTTATTGTTGGTATTATCGAATTCGGTTAATATCAAAACGTTGTTTTCCGAATTGTTTATAACGGAGCCTTCAAAACTTTCACTCTTTTCGAAAAAGTACGATACGACATCATATCCGCTTTGGCCGCCGAATGTGACCGTAAAGTTATGTTCTCCGGGCGATAACGTTATATCTACAGCATCTGTTTCTCCCGTGAATACTCCCCAGCCGCCGGTGGAATAAACATTTGCCGAACCTACTTCAACGGAATCTATCGAATAATAAAGAGTGCCGTCCCCTATTCCGCCGAATGTTGTATACAAAGAATAAACTCCTTCGACATCAACTTTAATTTTATATGTTGCGGTTTTGTCGGAATTCGTTTCACCCAAAAACTTGACTCCGTCCGTTTCTCTCTTAACCAGAGTAGGATCTCCCGTTTCGTATTCGGTTGCATTTAATTCGGTAACTTGCACAGGACTGATTAACGTTCCTTCGAATTTAACTTCCATATTTTCGGGAGTAAAAATATACGCATTGACATTATAATTCTGACCAACGAATTCTACCGTAAAAGTATGCGTCCCTTCTGTAAGAGATAGCGTAACAGGTAAAGTTTGACCGCTGAAATTTTCCCAATCCCCTGTAGAAAAAGTTGCTGCACTGCCGATTTCTACATTATCTATATAATAAACAAGTGATCCGAATTGGTCCGCAGCAGGACCTGCTATAATTGTCTTTAAATTATATTTTCCCGTTTCTTTCACTAATATAGTGTAGTGTGCTTTTTTATTGCTGTTAGTTTCTCCTAAAAATCTATTGCCGCTAATGCCTGTTTTGTCTTTAATAGTAAATTCCCCTTCTGCAGTATCGAAATCACAGGCGTTAATATAAGTTTCCTTATCGGCACTGATTTCCCCTTTAATAACAGGTTCCAAAACGGTTATTTCTACGTTGCTAACATCAGCATTGTTTACAGTTACCGGAATAATCGAATCTCCTGTTTTTATGGCATAATTTCCGTTTAAGACTTTTTCGTCAAATTCAAAAACTCCGTCGGCTCCGCTTACGGCCGATTGCAAAACCTCACCGGTTACGTTAGTTCCGTCGTAATTGTATAAATACAAGGTTACTTCCTCGATTACGGAAGTATCACCGCCTTTAATCAATCTACCCGAAATACTGTATTTAGAAACAACTTCGGGAATAATTAATTCCACACCGTCAACATCCGCACCATTCACAATAACAGGCATAATTACATTACCAGCCTTTATTGCATAACTACCCGAAGAAATATACTGAAAAGAGAAATTGCCTTCCTCATCGCTTATTGCGGTATTTAAAACGGCACCGGTAATTGCAGAACCGTCATATTCGTATAATTCCACCGTCACTTCGTTTATTACGGAATTATCACCTTCTTTTGTAAGCTGTCCGCTGATATTATAAGAGGGAGCCTTTTCCATAGATAAGGTTATAAAGTTTAGACCACCTGCGCCGAATGTAGTTATAACTTTAATATTATGTACGCCCTCTTCGAAAAATGCGGTTGCTGCGGTACTGTTTGCCCAATTCGTCCATCCGCCTGTAGAAGCAAACCCCTCAAAAACCGTCAATTCGTTATCGTTTTCCGTCAATGCAATTTTTGTTGTAGGATAATCGATTGGCGCCGAATATCCCAAATAAACGTTATATAAACCGGCAGATTCTACATATAATTTGTATTCTGTCCAGTTAGAACTCCACCCTATACCGTTTGCCACTTTACCCGTTAAACCGCCGAATTCAAAACTATCTCCTCCCTCGGATATACCTGCACTGCAATTTATATAATCCAACAGTCTTATATAGGTTGTACCTTCCTCGGCAATATTTACTCCGACAAAACTAATATCAAAGCCGTTAACATTATAATTAGTTCCGTTGAATTTGACTTTAAGTATATGTTCGCCTGCCGATAATTCGAGATTTTCAGCCACCGAATTTCCACTAAAAACTTCCCAGCCGTCTGCTACGTCAAAAGGCTTTGTAGTAGCAACTTCCGTTTCGTCAATATAGTATGTCACCGAACCTCCCGGCAAAGCGGCTCCGTATTTTGTAACAATACTATATATTCCGCCGACTTCGGCTTTTATTTGATATTCTGCAGATTTGCCGTTATTGGTTTCGCTTAAAAATTTTCCTCCGGTAATGGTTTCACCGGATTTTTCATTACAAACCAAATTATCTTCTGTTTCATAGAAATCGCAGGCATTTATAAAAACCGAAACATTTGTGGTTAATTCGGTGCCTTTGTAAATATCATCCGGCAAAGATGCCCCTTCATAGGTTAGAATATAAGAATTTACGTTATAGCCTACTCCCAAAAAAGTTACTTTTAAAACATGCTCACCTTCGTTTAGCATAAAATATGTTTTATCGGTTGTTTTTGTAAAAGATTCCCATCCTTCCGTTGCCGATAATTTTACCGATCCGGCATTTATTCCGTCAATTTCATATTTTATTATTCCCGATTCCGTTGTCGAAGCATAAACTGTTTTTATAGAATAAGCACCGGCAGTTTCGGCGGTTATCGAATAATCGGCGGTTTTACCGTTATTGGTTTCTCCCAAATATTTATCGCCGTTTATACCTGCATCAGGCAAATCGTTAACGGCCAATCCATCATCCGCCCGTGTATAATCACAGGCATTAAAAACAGTTTCAGACGATTCAGATAATACAATTGCTTTTGCCGTATTTATATTTACGAACAAAAACGCAAATATTATCGACATCAGCAAAAAACAAAAAATTATTTTACTAAAAGACAATATTTTAATACCAGACTTGTTCATACACTTCTCCTTATTTATTATTGTTCAATTCAATTATGATATATAAATAAAGCGTTAGCAAGTCAAAAGTTTTAATATAATAGACATTAATTAAGTTTATATTCAAAAAAAAATTAATTTTTAAATTTTATTTATTTACGAAAAGCAAAAAAAACATGTATAAATAAGTAAATTTTAAAATTTTTAGGCCATAAACAATATAAAATTACGATAAATTATAAAAATGTTTTTAGTTTTAAAGACAATTATTAAGATTTAAAAAATCACTAAAATACATCAACTGAATATTGTGTTTTTATTTAAAATACTGAAAATAATTATTGTCTTATATGCTCATATATAAATATAACCGATTAAAAAGACATTCGTTTAAAAATGCATCTATGTTAAATCGATACCTCAAATAAAAATAAATAATTTTTGTTTTTTAATTTATATTAAAATGATAATTCATTTAAATATAAAAAACCGCATAAATTTTAACAATTTACACGGTTAATTCACTTTTAATAAAATATAGTTTTTAATAATATAGATATAGATT
>CASEPJ010000171.1 GCA_949289715.1 uncultured Clostridia bacterium | reverse complement strand
TTTTTAAAGCGAAAGATGTTTTCTTACTGACAGAAAGCGAATTTAAGCAACTTTGCGAAGATGATATTCTTTCTGCGGATGAAAAAGATATTTTACAATTTAAAAACAATCCCGAAACTCCTATAAGAACAGACGGTATAGAAGTTTATTTAATTCCGGAAAGATTTGTTTTTGCCGGAGGTATGCCTATGGCAATGCTTTTAAATCTTAAAGGGTTGCCTGTCGTAAGTACGGGAGAAGTTATTTCTAAAAACGGAAAGGTTGCTCCTTGTAAGGATAAAGATATACAATCGGAAGATATTTTAACTAAATTTAACGGTAAAACAATAGAAACTTCAAGTGAAGTTCAAGAATTATTAAAAGAGTGTAGCGGCGACGTTGTTTTAACCTTTTTAAGAAACGGTAAAGAATTTGAAGAAAAAATAACCCCTATAGAAGATGTTTTGACGGGGGATAAAAAATTAGGTATTTGGGTAAGAGAATGGATTAGCGGTTTAGGCACGATAAGTTATATAAGCGTAAGTTCTCTTAGATTCGGTGCTTTAGGACATCCTTTATATAATCCTGCAACAAAACAGATGTATAGTCTTACCGATGGAAATATGTATAAATGTTTTGTAACTGGAGTCGTTAAAGGTGAAAAGGGTAAGGCCGGCGAATTAAAAGGTGTTGCGAGTCAGTCTGAAGTTTGGGGAAGTATAGATAACTGCAATGAGTTTGGTGTATTCGGATATTTAAATTCTTTTACTAACGGTAGTTTGTATGCGGTTGCCAACAGATATGCCGTAAGACCGGGTAAAGCAAAAATATTAACCACCATCGAAGGCTCCTCGCCTCAAGAATACGATATAGAAATAGTAAAAACGAAAAAGCAGGAAAAAGAAGCCGATAAAAGTATGATTATAAAAATAACCGATAAAAGATTGTTGGAAAAAAGTGCCGGTATAGTACAGGGAATGAGCGGCAGTCCTATTATTCAAAATGATAGAGTGGTAGGTGCGGTAACTCATGTATTTGTCAACGATCCTACCAGAGGTTACGGTATTTATATTGATTGGATGATCGATAATTGATTTCGATATTTATATTCAGATGAGGGATAAATGGAAAAAATTGATAATTATTTGAAAATATTGGGTTTCGACGAATCTAGGGGAACCTCGATAATTAGGGAAGCACTGAATTATATTATTAATGAAAATACCGATGTTTTCAGTTTAAAATCGGTAATAAAATATGTTAGCGAGAAGATGAATATAAAAGAGGCGAATGTAGAAAGGCAAATGCGTTTGAAAATAGAAAACGTCTTTTTGCACGGTAATATTGAAATTTTACATAAAGAATTTAAATTTTTAAATGAATCGACAGGCAGGCCTACGAATAAAGAATTTTTGGCATTGGTTTGTGAAAAATTAAGGAATACTTAATTTTTTATCATATATTGTATTTTTTTGAATAAAAATATAATATGAAAAGAGTGAAGATATGCAGAACGAGAAATAATTTTGTCAATTTATTGAAAAATTTTATATCGGATAATAAAAAAAATTATATTATATTTTTAGCGATTGCCGCATTGGGATTGTTATTTGCGTTTTTTTTCCCTCCCAATGAAGAAATCAACTATTTTTATATAAAATATTACAGACTTTTGAAAGATCCGGAAACGTTATATTATAATTTTGCCATAGAAAGAATATTTATTTTTACCGTAATTTTAATTATAGATTATTTTTGTATATTGAACAGATATTTTGTAATTGTGAACGGAATGCTTTTATTTACAGCGTGTTTTCATACTATGTCAAGTATAATATTAATAGCGCAAGAATTCGGTATAACAGGCATATTCACATCTGTTTTAATTATTATACCGTTTGGTATTTTAATTTTGGCACTTTTATTAACCGCTTCGGTATTAAGTTTTAGCAATGCACTGATTTGTTATAATAAAACTTATATAAAAAATAACTCCAAACCGCTGATTATTCAGTATATTATTATTTTGGTAATAGCTTGTATTTTATTTACGGTGGAGGCAAGTCTGTTTAAACTGTTTGTTGGTTAGATATTTATTAAAAATTTAATAATTCAATATAAAAAAAGTGAAAATATTTATTTTTTATTTTTTAATTAATATATCTTAAATCGTTATTGCATCCTTCGCATTTATTAAATAAATCTCCTGCACAATCCGGGCAATAAAAATTATTGCATTGAGGGCATGTGCGAGCGTTTCCTATATTTAATTCTTTATTACAGTTTTTACATCTAAGCATAATTAGTTTCCTTTTTATTGTTAATTTTTTAATAATTATATCCTTTTTAAATTTTTTTATTCATTTTAAAAAGAATCCATTTAAAAGATATGTATAATAAAAAGAAA
>CASEPJ010000170.1 GCA_949289715.1 uncultured Clostridia bacterium | reverse complement strand
ATTAATTAATTTAAAAATTTATAAAAATATAAAAATCAATTAAATCATTATAATTTTGGGAGTTTAAATGAAATTAGTTCTAATTGACGGCAACAGCATATTATATAGGGCATTTTATGCGATTAAATTTTTATCCACATCCGAAGGGGTACCCACAAATGCGGTATTGGGCTTTACCAATATGCTTTTTAAAATAACGGAGGAGACTTCTCCCACCCATTTGACGGTAGCCTTCGATACAAAAAAACCGACTTTCAGACACGAGCAATTTACCGAATATAAAGCGACCAGAAAACCGATGCCGCAGGAGCTTGCGGTTCAGCTGCCGCTGCTTAAAGATTTGTTGCGTGCTATGGATCTTAACTTAATCGAATGTCCCGGGTTTGAGGCGGATGATATTATCGGCACTGTGGCAAAAAATTTTGACGGCGAAGTAAAAATAATTACCGGCGATAGAGATTCATTGCAATTAATTGACGATAAAATAAATGTTTGGCTCACTAAAAAAGGCATAAGCGAAGTGGACAAGGTAGATGAAAAACGTCTTAAAGAATTATACGGTCTTTCGCCTTATCAAATAAAGGATTTAAAAGGACTTATGGGGGACAGTTCGGATAATATTCCCGGCGTAAAGGGTGTAGGCGAAAAAACGGCATTGGAATTATTGAATAAATACAAAGATTTAGACGGTATATACAATAATATAGAAAAAATTTCCGGGAAATTGAAAGAAAAACTGATTGACGGCAAAGAGGATGCCTATTTTTCTAAAAAACTTGCCACTATAGATATTGACGCTCCGATTAATTTCGATTTGAAAAAATCGGAATTTAAAGGATTGATTACGAAAAAAACAATAAAAGAATTTAAAAAACTTGAATTTTATTCTTATTTAAAAAAATATGCGGAATCAAACGACGATAACTGCGCTACAGAAAGCGAACGTACTTATGCGGAAATTGAAATTACCGATTTATCTATATTTAACCGGTTTCCTCAAGGTAAATATGTCGTATTTATTGATGATAAAATACATTTTTCCAATGACGGGAAAACCGATTATACCTTATCTTTTCCGAAGGATTTGTTAACTAAGGGAATAGACTGTGATAAGGCATTGAAATTGCTTTTCGAAAAAATTGAATTTTTAATAGCGTTCGACGTTAAAAGCATTAAACATTTCCTCTTTAAAAAAGGGATAATTTTCGAAAAAGAATATGACGACGTGATGTTGGAAGCATATCTTTTGGAAAAAGGCGACGATTTAATGAAAATATTGGAAATAAGGGGAGAAAAGAGTTTTCCTGCAGCTGCAATTTATAATCTGAACCAAGAATATTACGATTTGTTAAAATCTTATGATATGGAAAATCTTTATTCAAAAATTGAGCTTCCTTTAGTAAATATTTTGTTCAAAATGGAAAAAGAGGGGTTCAGTGTCGATGTGCAAGCTTTAGACATTCTTTTTGAAAAATATAAAGCCGAAACCGCACAAATAATCGAAAATATGAAGAGTTCGGTTTATCCCGAAGATTTGGGAAACGTAAATTCTAGCAAACAGTTAGGGGAACTCCTGTTCGATAAATTAAAATTGCCGATCGTCAAGAAAAATAAAACAGGCTATTCTACCGATGTGGAAGTATTAAACAAATTGTATGATTTGCATCCTTTTATCAAACTTCTTTTACGATACAGAAAAATTACGAAATTAACATCGACTTATCTTGAAGGGATGAAAAAATTAGTGGATTTGAAAGGTAAAGTGCATACAACCTTTAAACAGGCATTGACCTCCACGGGAAGATTGTCCTCAACCGAACCTAATCTTCAAAATATCCCTACAAGAAACGAAGAAGGCAGAGAAATAAGAAAAATTTTTACCGCAAGCGACGGCAATTTATTGGTTTGCGCCGATTATTCGCAGATAGAGTTGAAATTAATGGCGCATATGTCTAAAGAAGAAAAACTCATTCAGCTGTTTAAAGAGGGCGGCGACGTGCATTTAAACACGGCTTGCGAAGTTTTCGGGGTGCGTCCGGAAGATGTAACAAAGGATATGCGTAGGGAAGCCAAAGCGGTTAATTTCGGCATTATTTACGGAATCAGCGATTTCGGTTTGGCTCAGGATTTGAATATTCCCGTATTTAAGGCGAAAAAATATATTGATACTTATTTTAACACATATAAAAAAGTCAAAGAATTTATAGAAGAAAGCGTAAAGTTTGCGAAAGAAAACGGTTACGCTCAAACGCTTTTCGGCAGGAGAAGAACAATAGCAGAGCTTAAATCCAACAATTATAACGTAAGACAATTCGGCGAAAGAGCTGCAATGAATATGCCCCTGCAAGGAACTGCCGCCGATATAATAAAGATAGCGATGATAAACGTCGACAGACGGTTCGAAAGGGAAAAAATCGCTTCAAAACTTATATTACAAGTGCATGATGAATTGATAGTGGATACATTGCAAAGCGAAGTGGAAAAGGTTAAAATAATATTGAAAGAAGAAATGGAAAATGCGGTTAGTTTAAGTTTGCCCCTCACTGTGGAAATAGACTGTGGAAGCAATTGGTTCGAAGCAAAATAAATTATAAGCAAATTCAATATATGCACAAATGTGCAATCTTAGTCTGGCGACGATTTATATAAATAAAAATTATTGCATTATATTTATTTTAAAGTTATAATTATATATGTATTAATGGTAATTTGTTGGTTTTAAAATTAGAAGTTTGTTATAAAAATTTGATTACCTAAGTTTTAAAGTAAATATCTAAAAAACCATAAGTCAACCGATTTTTTAAAAACAATATAATATAAAATACGGTTTAATTATTTAAAGCATTGTTTAGTCAATGCAAAATCGAAAGTAAAGACTAAATTTAATTTATTTTAAAATTTTATCGATTTTGCGTTTTGATTGATAATTAATTTTTATTAAAATTTAATAAAAAAATCGGTGAAATCTTCACCGATTTTTTTAGTTTTGCAATATTTTAAGCGTTAATCATTTAAATAATCACTTTTTAATGTAATGAAAATCAATATAAATTAGAGGGCATCATTTCATATACAATAACATTATCGAAGCCCTTTTCAAAAACTACTTTGTCGCTTTGTTCGCAAGGATAAACTCTGCGGCATATGGCTTGGCGTTCGTTGGCAAATACTTCTATAACGGATTTGTCTATAAAAATATCGAGTTTTAAAATTTCTTTATCATTTAAATCGAGAGGTGCTTTTTCAATTACCAAACGACCTTCTTTCCCGCTTTTTAAAGAATCGAATACAAGAACTTTTTCGAGATAATCATAATATATTTTCGTAAATTCGCTTAAATTATCGTTTGCTCTAAGGTAAATAGATGGACTCTTCGTTTGTGCCGAATCTATTTTGTATTCGGCAGTTATTTCACAGCATAATCCGTTAATTCCCTCCAATTCTTGCCGACGGTTGATTTTTTTGAATTCCTTTTTGTTATATCTGAGCATTTTTATTTCATCTACGGGTGCTATACCGAGTTTATTGTCCTCTCGCAACCATAAACATCTCGGCAATCCGTAAACTCCAGACCAGCCGTAATTAATTTCGTCTGTTCGGTTGTCGGTAAGCCATGCCCACATAATTTGACGGTTGTTTTTATCCGTTAAAGCTTCGGGTGCAAAAAATGTATTGTCAATCCAGGACATACGTCCATGCGATTCCGGAATAAAAATATTATTTTCTTTATCGTATGTGCCAATATAGTACTGGCAACCCCGATTATGAGAAATAAAAAGCTGCAGATATTTATCGCTTAATTCACCGCCGTTTTTATTTAGTGGCAGCGGCAGAAAACTGGGACACATATCGTCTTCGTCTATTTCTGTCCATTTATTTGCTTTATTACGCTGATAAAATCTGTGCAGATATTTCCAATTTTTAAGGTCATCGCTTTCGAAAAGATCTACCCAGTCGCCTTTGAGATTTTCTGGTGTATTAAGTTTTATTTCATCATTCTTTGGATAATTGGTAAGACCGTCCTGATGAAATTTAAAAAGTACCGATAAATTTCCGGTTTGCATATAATATTTACCGTCTTTTTTCCAAATATTGCTGGGATCCGCACATCCAAGATAGGTGGTTTTGCCGTTTTCGTCGGTCGTTTGATGGACACCGCTTGTTGTACATTCAAGCATATATTCTTTAAATTTTTCCCACTTTTCGTAATGACGGTCGTTGCTTTTAATTATGCGTATGCCTCCTTGATTGCCTGATATTGGAAGTCCCCAATATGTCAGATAACACGTTTCGTCATCATCTACAAAAGCGCCTCCGCTGAAAATGCCTCCGTCTAAATCGTCGGGTATAACCGCATCGGGGTGCGAACGCCAATGAATTAAATCTGTGCTTGAAATATGTCCCCATCTGAAACTGTCCGAGCGGCAGGCATATAAATACATAAGATGATAGCGCCCGTTTGCATAAAAGGCTCCGTTAGGGTCGCCGGGTATTCCTATATCCTCGAAAATCGCAAAGTGATAGGTAGTGCGTTATGGGTCTGCAAGGAGATTTTCCCGCAAGAGTCTGGAATATTCAATTGCCTTATTTATATCGTCAATTGTTTTCATATTTTCCTCCGTTTAAAAAAATATAATAAATTTACTTTGTTGTGTATTTTTAATTAAGCAGGTAAAACTTTAAAAAACTAAGAATTTTTGATATTATATATTGATATTATATTAATTTTTAAATACTTAATATTAAAAAAAGTATTTAATTGCTTATTTATAATACAACTATAATTCCTTGAATTATATTACGCTAAAATATATTTAAATTAATTTTTATCAAATTTAAAGAAAATTATCTAATTTATTAATTTTTGCGCATATGTAAACGTTTACATAATTATATAACATAAAAAAAGCTGTGTCAAGTAGGATGTTAAAATAAAAGGATAAATTAATAAATTTAAAATAAAAACTTAGATGTTGTTAAAATTATAAAATCAATTTGAGAAATTTGTAGAAGAACGCTTTATTAAAAAGGGCTTAACGATTTTTTTATATAATTTTTCAGAGTTATTTTTATTGCGAGAAATTATATATTCAACGATATATTCTGCAATTTTATCGAGAGGATGAGCAACTGCCGATATGTCTAACATTTTAACCCAATTAACGTCATCGTATGCTATAAAAGGTATATTTAAGTGATTATCTTTATATAAGCGGGATAGAGCATGCCAAACGGTTTCTGCCTGCCTTGCAATGCCTATAACAGCGTCCGCTTTTTTCGAAATTATTTTTTCTTTAATAATTTCAGGTGAATTTTCCCAATTTAATAAAACCAAATCATTGTCCGCTATTATACCTGCATTGGAAAGTGCATTAAAATATCCTTTTACTCTCTCGTCGCCGCCTACATATAAAATACGGGAATACCCGTTTGAAATTAAATATTCGGTTGCTTTTTTCACTCCGTAAACATCGTTTGTAACCACAGAGGATATATCTTTATACGGTGCAGTGAAAAGCTGCAGCAAATTCGTCTTGTTTTTGAGGCGATTTACGATTTCTGAATTTTGCGTATTTCTCGGAGAAAATATTAATGCATCCGTTTGTGAATCTTCCATTGCACAAAGGGCATCTGCCTCGTTATATCCGTTGTGCTGAATAAAATTAACAAGCAGCCGGTAACTGAATTTATGTAAGTTTAATTCTAAATGCTTTAAAACGTCTAAATAAAAATAATTGTCTATGGAAGGTATTATTATGCCGACAGTCTGAGTTTTGGAATTTTTAAGACCTCTTGCCATTAAATTCGGGCGATATCCTAACTCTTCGGCAGTTTTTAATATTTTTTCTTTAGTATGCGGACTGATAATCGAATTTGAGCTAAAAGCTCTAGAAACCGTTGCTATGGAAACACCGCATTTATCTGCAATATCTTTTATTGTAATCAATCTATAAAACCTTCCTTAAATTTTAAAAGATAATAAAAAGTTTATTTATTTTATAAAAGTATTATATCATTATTTAAAACAAATTACAAGATTTTGCAAGTGATATAAAATGTAAGAATAAAGAAATAGAACTTTAATAACATAATTTTATTAAACATTTTGTGGTTGCCGTTTAAATTGATTGCGTTAAATTTAGGTTTAATAATTATGTAATTATTTAATAAATTGGAATAAAAATTTTAAGAGTAAGTTATTTAAATTTTTAATATTAATCAATATTTGCATAAGATGAATTTTAGAATAATGTTCATAAAATAACTATTTTTAAAACTATGGGGAGGCTTTATTTATGTTCGCCGAATTAGGATTGAACACGTTTTACCGTTTTTATTTGACATCGTTAAAATTTGATAGTATAATTATTATAAAGTTAAATTATTTTTTAATTAAAGTTTTGGCTGCATAGAAATATAAAGTATCCGCTTTAATATTTATGTTTTTAAAAGTTATAAAAGCCGTTAAGTTTAAAATTAATTTTTTCGATTTTTATATGGTGTAAAATCTTTAAAAATCGTTCGTTATAATTAAAATAAATTTATTAATAGAATAATAGATAGTTTTTAAAATAGCTTATTTATCAATTTTATTGATAATAAATTATAGAGAATAAAAGAGAATAAATACAATTATCGATTTATAATTATCGGAAAAAATTAGAAAAATAAAAGCAAATAAAATATAAATAAGAAAATGGGTAAACAAACTTTGTTTTAATATTAATTTGTCAAAAAAATTGTAAAACCTCTTTTAAAAATAAAAAAATTATTAATTTAATTTACATGAAGAAAAAAGTTAAAAGAAAGGAAATAAAATGTTAAGAATGAAAAGAATTGCGATAACGGGAGGAATAGGGTCAGGAAAATCTTCCGCATGCGAGTATTTGCAGGAATTAGGTTATTCGGTTGTAAGTGCGGATAAAATTTCCAAACAGATAACCGAAGAGGGAGAAGTGGTAGAAAGCATTTTAAAAATTTTCGGTAAAGAGGTAGAGGCTTCCGAAGGAAAAATAGACAGAAGAAAATTGAGAGAACGGGTATTTGATTCCAAAGAGGAAATGAAACTGTTACAGGATTTGACTTTTGCAGAAATTATGAAAAGATTATCCAGATTTCTTTTGGATTGCGAAAAAAGAGGAGAAAAATTTGCATTTGCCGAAATTCCTTTATTATTTGAACATAAATTGCAAAAAGATTTTGACGAAACTTGGCTAATTACTGCAAATAAAGATATAAGATTGCATAGAATAATGACAAGGGATTCTGTTACCATGCTTTCCGCACAAAAAATTATGGACGCTCAAATGCCGGAAGATAAAAAAATTGCTTTAAGCGATTATGTAATTTATAACGACGGCGATATAACCGATTTATATAATCAAATTTTAGTCCATGTAAAAAGGTTGTTAGATGAGTAAAAAAAAGACTTTGTTTTTGACACTGTTGTGTTTATTAATAATTATTTTGGCGGCGGCGGTTATTACCGTCGTTTTTTTTGCCGTATATTATATTCCGGTTTTAAAATATGGCGACATTGTCAGTCGCTATTCAAAAGAATTCGAATTGCCGCCGGCTTTGATTTTTGCCGTAATAAAAACGGAAAGTGGGGGTAAAACTTCTAAAGTATCTTCAAAAGGTGCTTGCGGATTGATGCAAATTATGCCGTCAACCGCAGAGTGGTTTTGTAATTTGAACGGTTATACTTATAAAAAGGAAAATTTATTCGATGCAGAATACAATATAAAACTCGGATGCGCTTATTTGAATTATCTTTTCGAAAAATTTGAAGTGAAAAATACGGTTCTTGCTGCGTATAATGCAGGGGAAGGCAATGTAAAAGAATGGTTGAAACAAAATGCTTATTCCTCCGACGGAATTAATCTTAAAAAAATTCCTTTTACAGAAACCCAAAATTATATAATCAAAGTTAATAACAATAATAAATCGTATAATATGCTTTTGAAATTAAAAAATTTATAAATAAATTTCTTAAGATTAGAAAATATAAGATGTTTATTTATGCATATATAAATTTTTTATTGTTTTTTGCCGATTTTTTTTGAATTTTTATATATTTAAATATAGTAATATGTTATTAGAAAAATGATTATTAAATTTTCAATTCTGTTTATATGCCATTCGATTAATTATATACTATTTTTTTATGATGAAATTTTTAAAATAGATTATAAATATTTATAAAATTTTTTATTATTATTCGCATTTTAAATTTAAACAAAATTCATCTATTGCCATAATCAAATTATAACACTTATCAATCATTTTCGAAAAAAATAAAAATAAATAAAATTAATATTATATTTTTATATAATTTAACCGAAATATTATGATTTAAATTAGAGCAAATTATTTTTTTGTGTTAAATAAAAAATTGAAAACATATTGACATAAATATATATTAATATTATACTGTTTTTATAATAAATGTTGGGAGGATTTCCGTTTATGAAAATCGGTAAAAATATGTTTAAATACATATTATCTATAATACTGATATTTGTTTTTATATTTACTATGTTTTGCGGCTGCAAAAAAAATGATAACATTAATGATTTTTCAGATAAAACGGAAAGCGAAAAGGAAGATATGATTAAACTTACTGATTTAAATATAATATCTGTTTGCAAATTTAAAGTTACGAATAATTTATTGTTTTTGCCGCCTATAGCAATAAACAGATTGAAAAATACCGAAAATTTAACGCAGTTAATGGAATATGAAATTCCCGAAAACGGCGAAATTATTTCGGTTTCATTCGATGAAAATACAAGTATTTTAAAAATTATATATAATTTAGCGGGAGCCGAAAAGGAGAAAAATATTAATATAACCGAATTGAAAAATATTTCTCCCGTTGCGGCTTTTAACGAATTGGCAGACAATTACGAAAAATTGGCAATAAACGAACCTGTGGGCGGAACTCTTTTGATAGGCGATTCGCTGGTTGCCAATTTTACAAATTATAAGTCGGCATTAAATATAGGCGACGTTTTCAATGTAGGTATGGGAGGAAGCAGAAGTTTTTATTGGACGGATTTTTATGTAGACAGATTGGTTGTTCCGATGGAACCTTTTAGAATAATACTTCATACGGGAATTAACGAAATTTATAATGCGGATGTTACCGCTGCAGAATGTGCAAATGAATTGGAAGAATTGTTGAATTATATTCATATGCGTTTACCCGAAACGGAAGTGGTGGTTTTATCTATTGTTATGCCGACAGAAGACGGGCAGGCATATATACCGCAGGCATCCGATTTGGGTTTGGATAAGGAAGAAAACAGAATTTCTCGCAGAGCAAAATTAATAGAAGCGGAGGGTATTATCAAAAAATTATGCGAGGAACAAGATTACGCTACCTTTTTAGATGTAAGTTCATCTTTTAGAGTCGAAGGAGAAAATTATTCGAATAAACGTTATTTTGTAAGTGATGGCGTTCATTTGAATAGTGAAGGATACAAAGTTTGGGCAGAAGTCATAAACAATGCTTTTAAAGAAAACTAATATATTAATTTTCAATAAAAAAATTTTAAACTGCAAGTTGAATTTAAAAATAATATTAATTTCTAAAATCAATGAGGTGCAATTATGAATTTTTGTGAAAGTTGCAATATAGCTTGTATTGATGATATATGTCCTAAATGCGGGCGAAAAAAATTGAGGGAAGTAACCGATGAGGATTTTTGTTTTGTTGCGGAAGTGAGCAGAATGTACGGACGCAATCTAAAAGATAATTTGGAAAAAGAAAACATAGAATGTGCGCTTATGCCATACGGTAACGGCACCAATGCTATAGTCGGCTTGCCGCTTGAAGATTATTTGGTTTATGTGCCATATAAAAATTTAGAATATGTACGACAATTAATAAGCGATAAACCATAATTTTGAAAGATGATTTAGAAAATTTATTTTTATATAATTTTATTAATTATAAAATGAAAAAAATTTAAATTGTGCTTATTATTAGGACAGACTTTTTTTCGGCGGCGAAATCGTAGTAGGAGGAGTTAATAATGATATTAAAAATGAGCTTATAATTTTGAAAGACGGCAGAACCGCAACATTTAAAAGTCCGTGCGTTGAGGATGCAAAAAATATGCAAAATTTCATTAAGAAAGCGAGTGGGGAAACTGATTTTCTGGCACGTTATCCTGAGGAGTGGAACATAACTGTTGAGCAAGAGGAAGCCTGGATAAATCGTGTGCGCTTAGCTGCAGATACTTTGAATATAATATGTTATATCGACGGTGCTGTTGTAGGAAACTGCGAAATCAAATTCAGAGGGGAATGAAAACTTCGCATCGAGCAAATATCGCAATTGCAATTCTCAAAGATTATTGGAACCTTGGTATAGGTTCTGCAATGTTAGAAAAACTCATCGCTGTAGCAAAGCATCACGGTACTGAAATTATTGAACTTGAGTTAATCAAAGGAAACGACCGTGCGGAGCATTTGTATGAGAAATTCGGTTTTTGTATTGTTTCTGAAAAACCGAATGCTTATAAACTTAAAGACGGTACATATTTGAGCGAAATCTATATGCATAAATACTTATAATGAAGGAATAATTCTTTATAAATAATGCGCACTATGGATTTAAATGTGCGACTTTTAATGCTTCCTTTTAAAAATTTTTTACGAGCAACTTAATTTTGTAATACTTTTTGCGATTTTAATTGATGAAGTTAACGAACAAGCAAAAATTGTCGACCGCAACATGACTAACTTGCCCCAAGCGCAAAAATTGGATTTTGCTTTATGCACTAAAATTCTTTAAAACATTAGCACAAACGTTAGTGTTTTTTCTTTTTCTTTTATTACGTTAACTCGTAGACATTATTTAACAACTATGCTAAATTTATTAAATGACACCATCCACCTAAAATTATTATGAACTTCCTAAAACCGATTATATTTATTTTGCAATATTAGATTAAATTAAAAGCTCGACAATTAAATCATTTGATTTTAAGATTAAAACATAAAGCAGAAAGACAAATAAGACAATTTGCATAATTTAACTAACAATACAATAAACATATAAAGACCGTTTATATTGATATTATTAATATAATTTCGCAAATTAATATTTAAATTTTCTGTATTTTTATATAGCAGCTAATAAATTTTGTAGGCTCATATGGAAATTGAAATTTTTTTATTATATTAATTAATGATTAATTAATGTTTTTATTAATTTTTACCAGTTAGCGAAACGTTATTTTGTGGGTGCTAAAAGATTTACCTTCATTCGTTTTCTTCGTGTTTAAATATAATATTCGTGTTTTAATATAATAATAAATATTGTTTATTTAGAATATGAAAGAAAATTAGCTCTGCGTGAATTTTATCGGTAAATATTAATCAATCAAGGCATTTAAACTATAAGTTAAGTATACTGACTTTATTATATTACTGACATTATTTATTTGTGATAATATATTCAATAATATAATTATTAGCAAATAAAAGAAAACATTAAAAATAAAAAAGAATTTTCCGTTTCATTACAATGGTAAAAAAATATTAAAAAAAATTTAAAATAATTTATAAAAAGCCTTGACAAATATTTTTGGATTT
>CASEPJ010000169.1 GCA_949289715.1 uncultured Clostridia bacterium | reverse complement strand
TAAAAAATTTAAATAATTTTTATATCTCCGCTCATTGTAGAAATATTTACGTTTGCATTATAACAGTTGCTTTCCTTCTTGTGATTATTTTTGACATTTCCGCTCATAGTTTTGGTGGAAAGGTTGAAATGTTTAATTTTATAAAATTCTGCTGACACATTTCCACTCATCGTAGAAATATCGATATTATTATCTTCAATTGCATCGATGCATAGTTTAACGTTTCCGCTCTTTGTAGAAGCGGAAAAATTATTGAATGTTGCGCTGGTTTTCACATTACCAGATTGAGTATTTACTTTTAGAAAGTTTGCTGAAATGCCTTTATTTAAAGTAATATTTGCTGAAGAAGTATTTGCCGAAATTACATTGAATTTTTTTTGCGGTATAATTACGTTAAGTTTTAAATTTGCGTTGCGACAATTTTTTGTAAATTGAATTATTATTTTAAGCTCATTATTTTTTGTCTTAATAATAAAATTAACATTTCCGTCAGTTTCTGCTTTTCCGTAAAAATGTGCCGTTAAATTTGTTGAATTGCTTACAAATACATTAATGTTTGCAACTGATGAGTCGATTGCTATAGTTTCGATATTACTGCAATCTTCCGTTTTTGTTTCATTAAATTTTTGAGGCTTGTTGGTCTCATCAGGGCTTATTTTTTTTGTGGCGTTTGTTAAGTAGTTTTCAGAAAAAAACACACCATTGAAATCAGTCATATTTTTTCTCCTTAAACTTTATTATTAATTAAAGTCTGTCGGATAGAGTTAAAGTTAGTGGTTTTTTAATTATTTTTTTAATTTTGTTGTAATGGCAATAGTTTAACGAAATTATTTTTTATTTATTACACTTATAACACATTACACATACAGCAAATTTTAAAGAAAAAGCTATTTTAAAAAAAACAGTTAATTTAAATGCGGTTTTTTATGAATTAAACGTTTTAAAAGGCATCAAGGTGTTAATTTTTGATTAACAACTAACTTTATGAGCAATTAAAAATTTATTTAAAAGAATTATTATAACATTTTTAAATTAATTTTATTTTTATATGTTATATTTAAAATTGCTTTTTAGGACATATTGTGGTAAAATTAAAAAAATATATCAAATGAGGATATAAAATTAAAATAATATAAAAATTATTTTAATTTTTAAATTAATTAAAAATTGCATTAAGTATTGCAGCTAAAAATTTCAGGCTAAAAACTGCTTAAATTGTTTGTAAAGGTGCTTCGGAGGATTTTTGATGAAAAAATTTGAAAGTTTTCATCCGGCTGTATTGTTTTTATATTTTTTATGCGTAATATTATTGGCGATGTTTACGATGCATCCCGTAACGGTTGGAATATGCTATGTTACGGGTGTGTTTTTTTGCGGCATGCTTATAGGGTTAAAAAAAATAATAATAAGTCTTTTATACAGCTTGCCGGTTACATTATTGATTGCCTTGACAAATCCTTTATTCGTTCACAAAGGTACAACGATATTGTTTTTTTTAAACGATAATCCCGTAACTTTAGAGGCAATAATTTACGGGGTAGTGGTTGCGTTTATGCTTATGTCCGTATTTTATTGGTTTAAATGCTATAACGTGGTAATGACAAGCGATAAATTCATTTATTTATTCGGCAGAGTCATTCCGAAACTATCTTTGGTTCTTTCGATGGTATTGGCATTTATACCTAAATTTAAAAGGCACTACAGAGAGATTGACGAATCGCAGAGAGCATTGGGAATTTATGCCACAAATAGCTATGCCGACAAAATAAGAATTAAGCTGAGGGTGCTGTCGATATTAATAACTTTTTCTCTTGAAAATTCCATAGAATCGGCGGACAGTATGCGTGCCAGAGGATACGGTTTAAAAAACAGAAGCAGCTATTCCATATTTAAATGGACGCTATCTGATACGGTTTTAACAATTTTTATAATTATAACGGCAGCGGCTTCATTTGCTTTGATTTTTACGAATGCCCGTAATTTTTATTATTATCCTACTATAAGTGCATTTGGG
>CASEPJ010000168.1 GCA_949289715.1 uncultured Clostridia bacterium | reverse complement strand
CAATGCTGGTCGGAGTAGCGAGACTTGAACTCACGGCCTCTTGCCCCCCAGACAAGCGCGCTACCAACTGCGCCATACCCCGAAAGCTTTTATATTGTATCACAACTTTTTGCATTTTGCAACAATTTTATAATAAATATTAGACACAAATTTTATTAAATGTTATAATCTGAAAAAGCGAGGTTAATTTTTTATGCGTATAAGACGGCGAAAACATCTTGAAGAGCGGCTTGAAAATATTAAGGATTATTTTATAGTTGCCGATAAAGAAATAATTGACGTAAACAAGGCCGTAAAAGATAAAAAATATTTTGATTTTACTGAAATTTTCGGCAATGACAATCCTCTCATTATGGATATCGGTTGCGGTAAGGGCGGCTTTATAACTGATTTGGCTTTGAAAAACCCGAATTATAATTTTATAGGCGTTGAAATGATGGAAAATATAGCCTTGTTGGCGGCAGAACTTGCAAAGAGCAAAGAAATAACAAATCTGAAATTCGTAAATTCGGGAGCAGAGTATCTTCCGAGATATTTTCCGCCCGAGTCGGTCAGCCGGATTTATCTTAATTTTTCTCCGCCGTATCCAAAAAAATCAAATGAAAACAGGCGGCTTACAAATAAAAGGTTTGCCGCAATTTACCGTGAAATTCTTATCGGTGGCGGCGAAATAATCCAGAAAACCGATGATAAAGATTTTTTTGATTATTCATATACGTCTTTATGCGAGAGCGGATTTGACCTCAGGATTTTATCTTATAGTGAGGCGAATGAAATAAATAAAGGAGTATTTTCGGAGTACGAAAAGAAATTTTTGCAGTTAAACTTTCCTGTTTATACCCTTAAAGCAGTAAAAAACAAATAAACAAACTTTCGGTATTGACAATATATATATTCGGTGGTAATATATAATTAAAGGAATAAACGGCGAAAGCGGAGAGGGTAGAATTATGAATATATATACGGCACGGTAGTTTTAAAAAATTATATTTTTAGAATTAACGTGTCTTTTTAAATAGTGCATAAATAAATTGCACTGTTTTTATTTTAAATGATTTCCCTTCAGAGATTAGCGGAATTAATAAAAAATATATATTAAAAGGCTGCATGATAAATGATAGCGCTATTAATAGAAAGGAGGAACCGTGAACAATATTTATGAAAGAAGGAAGAAGATTAACAGAATAATTGACTTTATAGCGTTAATTATAGGATTAGCCTTATTTATATTTTTTAGTATTGGATTTTTTATTATTATTTTCTCTTTAGATTCCTGTTATAAGGGCCCTGACATATTGGAGAGCGGCAATTTTATTTATTACATAATGAAAAACGGGGACGCGGTAATATGCGGACTTACCGATGAGGGTAGAGAACAGCAATATCTGATTATACCGCAGGATATAGACGGGCATAAAGTAACTGATATCAGCAAAGGTACATACTCGACCGATACGAATATCATAAAGAAGTACGGAGAAACCGTCTCTTATATGATAAATAGTGAGAAATTAAGAAAAATCTATATAACATCGAATGTTTCGGTAAGTACAAGCGTCGGGTGGGGAAGCGAAAATGTTTTTGTGTACTGTCCGGAACTCGTAGCGGTTGTAGTCGTAGCGAATGAAAACGTAAATTACGGAAGAAGCAATATAGAGATTTATAAAAACGGCAGGCTTTGTTATGTACCGGTTGTAGTTACAAAAGACATGGAAGAGTATAATTCCAATATTGCAAACGTAACTTATTACTATAATTTTGAGGGCGCCGAAAACGGCGGATATTATTGGATAGACTACTGTGTGTATGGCGAAAAGATAGATTATATTCCGCTAAATCCCGAAAGGGAGGGTTTCGAGTTCGGCGGCTGGTATAAGGAAGCGGAATGTATAAACCGATGGGATTTCGTAAAAGACCGTCTTCCTGCGCCCGTTTATGACGCCGAAGAAAATGAAATATATCAGGAAACCGCGCTTTACGCTGAGTGGATAGAAAAATAATTCACCTTAATGTTATTAACGGAGTATTTATGGAGCAGAAGAATGAAAAATATATTTTAATAGTAATGGCTGGACTTTTCCTTGCGTTTATTGCCTTTTTCGGCATAAAATGCGCCTCGTGGAATAACCTTACCGATTATCCGTTTCGTTTTTCGGAAAGCGATTATTTTATCTATATTACGGGCACGAAAAATAACGAAATAAATATTGTAGGATTGACCGACGAAGGAAAACAGCAGGAATATCTGGTTATACCGAGCGAAATAGACGGTAAAAAGGTCCGCGCCGTAGGGAGCGGTATGCAAAAAGTAAAACCGCAACTGAATGACGTTTACGGCGGAATTTACGGCGGCATAATTTCTGAGAATTTAAAAAGGTTATATGTTAATGCTGATGTATATTGGGAGTTGACCTCATACATTAACGCTCCCGAATTGGCTTGCGTATCGGTAATACCTGTCGGAGGTGTATGGGGACTGAGAATGAATGAACTTACCTATCCTGTCGGCAGTACAGAACCTTTATATGTTGTGCCCGTATATGCTATCGCAGATTCCGATAAATACATTTATAACCAACCCGATTTAATATATTCCTATAATTTTGAGGGCGCCGGAAATGACGGATATTATTGGATAGATAACTATAATTACGGGGAAAAAATAGAATACATACCCGCTGCCCCGGAAAGGAGCGGATATATATTCGGCGGCTGGTACAAAGAGGCAGAGTGTATAAATGAATGGGACTTTGATAAGGATACTTTACCTTCTGAAAAATCAGACGAAGAAAATAATGTTATATTTCAACTAACAGTGCTTTATGCCAAATGGATAAAAAATTAAATTTTAAGGGGATAAAAGTATGTTGAAAAACAGAAGAGTAAAAAATATCGCTATATTAAGTTTATCTATAATTTTTGTCGTCCTTTAACGTCGGCAAATATAACAAATGGTATATGTGATTAGTGAATAATAAAATTATATAATAGAATAAAAAAAAGTGTATTGACAATATCTGGTAATAGTGGTAATATAAAAATAAGGGAAAGGTTTAGGAGTGCAGACCAATGAATAATAAATCAAAGTCATAGTAATCAAATAATTTCAAACAATAATAATTTATTAGATTACTATGATGTAAGCGGTAGTGCATATTATATATTGCACTATTTTTATTTTAAAAT
>CASEPJ010000167.1 GCA_949289715.1 uncultured Clostridia bacterium | reverse complement strand
TTATAAATTTTAATAATAACATTGCTTTATACCCAATTAAATACGATTACCGAAAACTTACCTCGCTTTTTTTAATTTTAACTTTATAATTTAACTTATTATAGCGACTTTCATTAAATAAGAAATTATAAATAAAATAATCTAATTTAATTTATTAAATTATGAATTTTTTTGTTTTATCGTTTTATTTCAATAATTTACCATTAAATATCAATAATTATTAAAACTTTTTAGGTATAATATATAAAGTACCTTAACAATTAATTTTCAAGCGTAAAATCAATTATGAATATCGTCTTCGTCAATATTACGGGTTATTTCTCGCTGCTCGTTTACGAATTCCTGTGCTTTTATTTCATCTTTATCGTTCTTCTCTTCAAAAACAGGCGGATTATGCAAAACTATCTGCGTAAAAGGTATATTGATTTTATTTTTATCAAAAATCAATTTTATTTGTCTGTTCATATCCCTTTCCACCTGAAATTTCTGCAATTCCAAACACTTTGCCGTAAAACGCAAAGTTACCCCCGATGCACCTAATTTGGAAACTCCCATATAAAAAGGCCCTTCTGCTATATCGGGAATATTTTTTTTGATTTCTTTAAGGTTGTCTTTTATAACTAATTCTATCCTTTCCAACGATTCACCGTATTCCACGTCCACCTCGGACACGGCAAGAGAAAGCTGACTTGTCATATTTATTAAAGTACGAATATCCGAATTGTTAACGACTTTTATGTCTCCTCCCGCATCTTCTATTTGAGTTGTGCGAATACCTATTTCTTTTACGGTTCCTCTAAAGCCGTCAACCACAATAATATCGCCTACATCAAAAATATGTTCGAAAACGATAAAAAGGCCGGCTATTATATCTTCGATTAAAGGTTGTGCGCCTAAACCTACAATTAAACTTAAAATTCCTATACCTGCTAAAAGTGCCGTTGTATTAACTCCCCAAACTTTCAATACCGCAAAAATAAGAGCAATAACGGCAATATACTTTATAAAACTGCAAACGAGATCGGTCAGCGCTTTACCTTTTGTTAATAACTTTGCCAGTTGTTTAAGCAACAATCTTAACACATAGGATAATGTTAGAAAAAATATTATATAACTTACAGAGCGCAACCACCTGTCTGCCGGTATATTATTTTGAAATATATTGATACCTACATAAAAAGCATTGTTATCTTCAAAAATCCATTTCCCCGCTATAAGCAAAACAAAATAAGCTACAGCAATTATTATACCTATTATGCAAAATATTAGGGAAAATTTATTGCTTTTTTTATTTACCTTTTTATTTGTTTCCATATTTTCCTCCTTAGCTTTTAAATATTAAATTTATTTATAATTTATGAAGATTAATACAACGATGTTTTTGTTTTTCATCATTTGTTTTTTTGTTTTTTATATTTTCAATTTTTTAAAATTATTTTTTTATTTGTTTATTGTATTTTAATTTTAATCGTCATATTATACATCTTAACTATTCAATGTTAAATTCGCAGCTATAAATCGTATAACTTTGCATTTCCGAATATGGTATGAATATGAGCATTAAATTATATTTTCCATTACCGTACGAACCTTCGGCAAATAGTTTTTGCGTAGTTGTTGTTAAAAAATCTTCGGTTACGGTAAATGCCGCCAACTCGTTAGTATTTGAATCTATAATTCTTAATTCGTAAACCATTTCGCCGGATGAGTCTATAAATTCTGTTCCGCTTAATAAACTAATATCTATCTCAAACATTGACGTATCTTCATTGTAATTAATATTAATATCGAACGAAGGTGCTTCAAAGGGAGTTTCTTCGTCGGCAATTTTGATATATCTTGTTTCTATAATCTGAGTGCTCATCGAATCACCTGTTTTGTATAAACGCAACTCGTAATAAATATTTGAAACGGCAAATTCATTATACAAGTAGCACATATAATAATTGCCCGGTTCTCCCGCATAATCAAAATTGACAGGTAACGTGTAACCTTCACTAGAAATACATTCAATACTGATATTTCCTTCTATATCAAAAGGTATAGTGCATTCAAATGCCAATACGTTTTCGCTTAAATCGGATTTACGTTCCATCAAAATAACGTCTTTGCCGTTTTCCGTAATCTCTTGAAAATCCGTCATCGGGAATATAAAATAAGATGCCGTTTTAACGTTATGCGAATACAGAACTGTTCCTAAAGAATCCGTAATTTCAATATAATATTCGGTATTAGATTGACATCCGCTGAAAAAAGTACTGAACGGACCGCTTTCACTGAATGTTTGGGAATTCATCACATAATCGTTTAGATAAAGATTTACCGTTATTTCCTCCGCTTGAGGATTATCTACCATATATCCCGTATTTACGATATCTTGAGAAAGCTCTGTAAAATCGAGCATAACGTTTATATTCGGCGTTAAAAAATTCTCCCACATTAAAAGCTTTGAAGTTATCGAATCTTTTATCTGAATATTATACAAAGTGTTGCCGCTAAGCCCCGACAAAAGCAAATTCGGCATCGATAAATCAAGTTTGTTGTCGCACAATTCTCCGTTCAAATATACGTTATACGGATAATCGCATAAATTTTCACTTTCGAAAGACAGCGAAATTTCGCTGGCCATCATATAATTTAATTTATATTCAAGCGGATTCTCGATTTGTTTTGTGGTGATCGTTTCGGAATAATAAACTACATTTGTATTGTCTCTTATTTCAAGCAAATAATTTGTATCGGGAGCTAAATTACCGAAACTTAAATTAACGACGCCCGTTTCCTCTAATATATATGGCTCGGCAACATTGACTCCGTCTTGAATCAGATATACCGCAACTTCGTGTGGCCATTCGTTTAGAGTCAATTTTATATAAGCGTTCAATTCGTCCGTTTTAATGTCGTTTAATTCGATTACGGAGCTTGTTGTATATTGTTTTAATAAATAAGAATTACTATTTTTGTCTTTTATTTCAAGAAAATATTGGGTATTAGGTTTTAGATAAGAAAAAAATAGATTACATTCGGAATCTTTCAATGAAACGTCTTGAATATAATATTCGTCATCATTATACAAATATGCCGTTAGTTTGGTATCGTTTGCATTATCGATTTTTAATTTTACGTTTATACTCGTAGGGGTGATAAAATAAGATAAAATATTTATTTGTATTATGGCGGCAATTACTATGGCCACGGTAATAACCGTAGCTCCCACTACCGTTCCCATTGCGGAAAGCAGCGTGCCGTTTATTATACGGCTGCGCCTTGCCTCGACCGATTTTCGTCTGTTGTTAGAAAATGTTTTTGATTCACCCGAATCGCCAAATTCCGTCGATTTAAATGTTTCCGAAAATTTCGAATTTTCCTTAATGCGGTTATATTCAACAGAATTATAATTTTCCGAATATTTGTGCAATTCGTCTACTCGATAATTTTCTTGCATTAATTTACCCCCGTAAATAAACATCCATTAATATCGCCCGATAAAACATACCTTTTTATATCGTAAAATCCATTTAATATTTACTCATAATATTTTTAAAACTATAAAAATTCGTTATGTATTTTCAATTAATTTGTTATACGAATTTTTTACTTTCATATTAAATGTAAATTTTTTTTCAAAATATAAAAGATTACAAAACTTAATTGCAATTTAACGTGTAAATGGGAAAATTGTAAATATCGTATTTATACGATTAACTTTTTTTCTTCCTTTTCGCAATAGTTATTAAAATTATTGCGGCAGCCGCTACGATAACCGCACCGCCAATCAAATAATAGATAAGATTGTTAGAATTTTTTATTTCATTATTCACTTTTAAATCGTTTTCGCTTGTAACCGTAATTCTGCAAACGGAAACTATGTCCCCTGCCGTAACTTTAATATTTGTACTTCCCTCGCCTACTAAAGTTACATTTCCCTCCTCGTCGACTGTAGCAACGGAAGTATCACTTGAAGAAAAAGAAGGAGTTATATATGTACCCGAAGGAGTAACTTTTGCCTCCAATTTAAATTTATCGCCCGACGAACCGCTAAAAGAACTTTTATTCAATTCAACATTTTCCGGCAGCGGTTTTACTTTAGAAAACAGCCAATCTTCTAATGAGGGTATATCTTTGTCGCCTTTATACGTTATTGCGTCGTTCCAAATACCGTGGTCCATCCCCTCGTATTCAACATATATAATATTACCCTTATTGAAGGAATTAATGGTATTTACCATTTCCCTCGTATTTTCCACTGAAACTACACTGTCTTTTGAACCGTGAAAAGTAAATATGGGCATATCTGAAAGGAATTCTCCTTTGGATGGGTCTCCTCCTCCGCAAATAGGCACCCCTGCGGCAAAAATATCCGCATGTCTTACCAACATATCCCATGCGCCGTAACCGCCCATTGACAATCCTATTATATAAATTCGGAGTTTGTCGATGTTTAAATTTTCACTGGTCTCTTTTATAAGCTCCGCAAGCATTTTAAGCTCTGCGGTTTCCACAACCTCATCGGTAGAGTAATTGCCCAAACTCCAATCGTAATCCACCCATCTGGAATATACAGGGCATTGCGGCGCCAATATTACCGAATCGTAAAATTTGCTTTCCGGATTTTTAAAAGGTTCAAGTATAGCATTGACAAGCTGAGTTTCGTTATCGTCCCCTCTTTCTCCCGCTCCGTGCAAAAAAACAATCATGGGCACTTGCTCGTATTCTATATTTTCCGGTATATATAATCTATAATTTAAATTAAAATATTCTTTTGTGTAAACTTTTTTTTCGAATTTTTCTTTTATTTCATTCATATTAACCGCTCCGTATGCTGTAATATTAAAACACGAGACTGTAATAATAATTATTAATAAAAAAAACGCTATAAATTTATTTATTTTCATCTTTTCTCCCTTAAAAATAAAAAATATTTTTTTATATTATAACATAAATAAAAAATAATACAATAGAAATTAGAAAAATAATTAATATTTTGACTACAAAATTTATAAATATTATATATTATAAAAATATTATAAAAAAAACGGTAAAATTATCGGTTTGAATAAACGTCAATATAATATTAAATTTTTCTTATTACTAAATAAAACATACAATATTAAAAGGTTAATTTTTTTATAAACAATTTATTTTT
>CASEPJ010000166.1 GCA_949289715.1 uncultured Clostridia bacterium | reverse complement strand
TATGAGGAATAAAAGGGTAATGATTAAAATTATTGGTGAATAGTAAATTAGTGATATGAAAAATCCCGTTTAAAAAACGGGATTTTTATAATAAAAAAATTATAAAGTAAATAAATGAACATTGATTAAATTTTAAATTTTTATTTTCAATAACTTAAAAATTACTTTTAAATATTAACATATTGAATATTGCTGTTGTTCTGTTTATTATTTTAAGTTATATTTAAATTTTTTAGATATAACCGATTTTTAAATATTAATGAAAATTTTAAAATTATTATTTTTATATTTAGGTAAATTCAATTGCATTATATATTTTTTTAAATAAATAATTAATAAAGCATATAAAATTTTACATAACGATTTGATAGATAAAAGTAAAATAATAACATATAATAATTGTTTATTGCGCAAATAATTATTTTTAGAAATTATTTCTGTATTTATATTAATTATAAAAAATAATCAATCGGGAAGTATTACGCTACAGGTTATTATAGTATTTATGTATGACAGAAATTCATCCTTTGTAATTTTTTCCGAATTGGAAAGCCACCATAATATTAGCGAAGAAAATCCTCCCGAAAAAAACATCATTATTACGTCCAGCGGTACTTTGGTTTTATCTATGCCTTTTTTATTTATGATAAAACTTAATCTTTCGTTTAAAGTGCTTATCATAAGTCGAGGCATTACCGTATATTGATTATTTTTTAATATTTCGAGAAGAATATTTTTATTTTCATACACATTGTCTATTACGGTCTTGAGTAAATATACACAAAAAAGTTTTACCGAACTTATATTTAACTCCGCTAACGATTCGGGAAGTATTTTTTCTTGCCATCTTTTAATCGCAAAGGTTAAAAGGTCGTATTTGTCAATGAAATGTTTATAGAAAGTGGTTCGATGTATCATTGCCGTGTCGCAAATATCCAAAACACTTATTTTATCTAGGTTTTTTATTGCCAATAATTCAAATAATGCTTTAACTAAAAGCGATTTCGTTCTGATTATTCTCAAATCTTCTTTTTCTTTATTTGTTTTGCTCATCGTTTGTTCTCCGTGTGTTAATAACCGTAATTTGTTTATATTGAATTTTTTATTTTTCGAGAAGTAACAATCTTAAATCAATATTCATAATATTTATTTTTAATTTATTTTAGGAAATATTTTATTAAAAAGAACTATATTTCCGTTTTATATTTTGAAGGCGCAATACCGAAAATTTTTTTATATAACCGGTAAAAAGTCGAGTAATCGTCGAATCCGCATTTTGTTGCCGCATCGGATAAGCTTTCTCCCGAAGAAATCAGATTTTCCGCCAATAAAATTTTTTTATTTCTTACATATTGCATAACGGTGATTTGCATATCTTTTATAAAAGTATGACACATATAGGATTTCGATACGAATAATTTTTTTGCTATATTATCTAAATTCAAAGATTGGTTTAAATTTTCGTTGACATACTTAATAACTAAACTCGTTAAAGGGGAGGTTTTAAGCAAATGTTTTTCTTCCGATTTTTTTTGTGCCGACAGGCAGATTATTTGCGTTATTACGGAGTTTATCAAAGGCAAAGAATTTTGTTTGAATTCGTTTAAATAGCGGTATGGTTTAGAAAAAAGGGAGATTAGCTCGTCTTCTTTATCCAATTTTATAACAGAGGGACAATTCATCAAATATTCCATGAGAATTTCGGGCACACATTCTTTTTGAAAGTTCATAACGAATCTCGAATAAGTTTTTTTCGAGCGAATTGATAGATAATGATATTGCGACGGTTTAATAATTATAAGGTCGTAGGGCATAAGAGAAAATTTTCTGTCTTCTATAACATATTCCGCATCGCCTTCTAAAAACAGTAAAAATTCAAACCCTGTATGGCAGTGTTTGTAATAATTTTTTTGAGAAGGATTTTCGATTATATTAAATCCCAATTCGGCATTGGTTGCCTTTACGATATATTCCATATAATAAATATAACACAATTGAACAAGAATTGCAATATTTTAAGCATTTTTTGCTATTGACTTGCAAAAATTATACAACTATAATTTATTTAATTTATAAATGATTAATAGGTAATCGGAATTTTTGAGGGTATTATGTTTAAAATCAGTGCATTTGCAGACGAAGCAGCAAAATGTCTTGTAGAGCAGGTCAATGCTTTAAAAAAAAATTCTCTACATTTAATAGAGTTGAGAACCATTAACGGCGTAAATATTGCGGATATTACGCAAGAACAGGCGAAAGAATATGCCTGTTATCTACAAAATGAAGGAATAAGTCTTTCTGCAATAGGTTCCCCGATAGGCAAAGTCAATTTGAAAGATATAGAAACACATATAGACAAGGCAAAAAAGCTATTTGAATTTTGCAACATTTTTGGTACAGACCGTATGAGAATTTTCAGTTTTTATTACGACGTAAGAGATTGTAACAGAAGTTGGGTTTGCGATTGTCTGCATACCTTGTGTTATATTGCAAAATCTTACGGAGTCAACCTTTATTTGGAAAACGAAAAGGACGTTATGGGAGATACGGCAGAAAACTGCAAGGAGATTTTAGACAATGTTACCGAATTGAATTTTGTATTCGACCCGGCAAATTTCATTCAGTGTAACGAAAGGGTTTTAAAAGCATTGAATTTACTAAAAGACAGAATATCCTATCTGCATATAAAAGACATATCGGAAACCACGGGGGAAATCGTCCCCGCCGGAAAAGGCGACGCTAAAATAAGCGAGCTTATCAATTTTATGGATGCTAAACCGGGCGTAACCGTTCTGACTGTTGAGCCGCATCTATCCCATTTTGAGGGATACGAAACATTGGATAAACATAAATTGATAAACAAATATACTTTCACATCCGCAAACGAAGCATTCGATTGTGCCGTAAATGCGTTAAAAAAAATAATGTACGATTTAAATTTTAAGGAGACGAACGGAATATGGAAAAGGTGAGATTCGGAATAATAGGTGTAGGTAATATGGGATATGCCCATGCCCGAATGTTGGACAGCGGCGGAGTAGAGAGAGGAATATTGACCGCTGTGGCGGACATAGACCCCAAAAAACTTGAAAGAATAAAAAAAGATATGAAAAATCCCGTGGCGCTTTTCGACAATGCCGATAAAATGTTGGACAGTAAATTAATTGATGCAGTAATTATTGCCGTACCGCATTATTTTCATCCTCCCTATGTTATAGAAGCATTGCAAAAAGGAATACACGCAATCAGCGAAAAACCGGCAGGCGTTTATACAAAGCAGGTTAAAGAAATGAACGAGGTTGCAAAAAAATCCGATAAACTTTTTACCGTTATGTTCAATCAACGTACTAATTGCGTTTATAGAAAAATGAGAGAATTGATTTTAGGCGGAGAAATAGGCGTTATAAAGAGAATAAATTGGATTATAACTAATTGGTACAGAACTCAAAAATATTACGATTCGGGCAACTGGCGTGCCACATGGGCGGGAGAAGGAGGAGGCGTTTTGTTCAATCAGTGTCCCCATCAGTTGGATTTGCTTCAATGGATAACGGGAATGATGCCCTCAAAGATAACCTCCTTTTGTCATTTCGGAAAATGGCATAATATAGAAGTGGAAGACGACGTTACGGCATATATGGAATATGAAAACGGAGCCACCGGCTGCTTTATAACTTCCACAGCCGATTGGCCCGGCACGAACCGTTTTGAAGTTTTAGGGACTTTAGGCAGAATTATTTGTGAAAACGACAGTCTTGAATTTATTAAATTGAAACAGGACGAAAGAGAATTTAATTTTAAAAGCAACGAAGGGTTTTCTGTGCCGGAATCTTATAAAGTCAATGTAAGCACCGACGGAAAAAATCCCCAGCATGCAGGAATTTTAAATAATTTTGCCAATGCTGTATTAGGTCTTGAGCCTCTTTTCGTGGATGGAACCGAAGGTTTAAACGGCGTTATGTTAATGGATGCCATGCTTCTATCTACCTGGAAAAAAGAGAGCGTAACCCTGCCGATAAACGACGAGGAATATTTAAAATTTTTAAAGGAAAAAATTGCTACTTCAAAGAAAAAGCTCGTTACGGAAACGACATTCGACATCAGCGGCACTTTTAACGGAGGAAAATAAATTTTAGGGGGTAAATAATGAATTGCGCAATAGTTGGCTGCGGCTGTATTTCACCTCTGCACGTCAAAGGAATATGCGACGCTAAAGGTACATTAAAAGCAGTTTGCGATATTTCTTTAGATAAAGCGGAAAATTTAATAAAAAATAATAATCTTAAAAACGTTAATGTTTACGATTCCTTTTTAAAAATGTTGGATAATGAAGATTTGGACGTTATTCATATAGCTACGCCGCATTATCTGCACGTTCCCATGAGTATCGAAGCTTTAAAACGCAATATAAATGTTTTATCTGAAAAACCGTTATGCATAAATCCAACCGAAATGACAGAACTGAAAAAAATAATAGAAAAAAGCGACAAGAAATTTGGAATATGTTTTCAAAACAAGTATTTGAACGAAACACGGTTTTTAAAAGATTATCTTGCGGACAAAAAAATAGTTTATGTGGCTGCGAATGTAATATGGGCAAGAAACAAAGATTATTACAATTCTGCCAATTGGCGGGGTACGTTGTTCTATGAAGGAGGCGGGGTGGGAATTAACCAGGCTATCCATACTTTAGACCTTATGTTATGGTTGGGTACGGATAGGGCAAAGGCGGTAAGTGCCTATACAGACAATTTTCATTTAAAAGACGTTATTGAAGTGGAAGACACGATACTTGCCTACATCGATTACGAAAATTACAAAGGACAGTTTTACGCCACTACCGCTGCATATAAGGATATGCCTGTGGAAATTATATTTCAAACCGAATCGGAAACTATAAGACTTTACGGGGGAGAGGTTTTCATAAACGGGGAAAGAAAGGAAATAGAAAAAAACGGAATTATTTACGGAAAGGAGTGTTGGGGTTGCGGGCATTCTGCTTTAATAGCCGATTTTTATAATTCCATAAAACAAAATATTCCCTTCGAAAGCGATTTTTATAAAGCCGAAACCACTATGAAAACTTTATTTGCCATATATAAATCTAACGGTAGGAAAATTATCGTTTAAAATTTGTATTATGAAATTAAAAATTTAAGTTAAATAAAAAATGATTTTTATAAAAAATTTTTTATAATTTATTGAATTTTAATTGTATTGCACAGTCGGGAGTTATTATGAATTTTTTTGGTAAAAAAATATTATTGCAGGGCAAATATGCTTTAAAACTATATAATGAGGTAAAAGATTTACCAATAATCGATTATCATTGCCACCTAAATCCGGACGAAATAGCGGATAATAAAGGTTTTTCGAATATAGGAGAAATGTGGCTTAAATACGACCATTATAAATGGAGAGCGATGCGTTTATGCAATGTGGATGAAAATTTAATTACAGGAGAAGCTTCTTTTTACGACAAATTTAAAACTTATGCTTCCATAGTGCCTAAATTGGCAGGTAATCCCCTTTATTATTGGACGCATTTAGAATTAAAAAACATCTTCAATATTAATTTGCCTTTAAATGCCGAAAACGCCGAATATATTTGGAATGAGGCAAACGAAAAATTGAAATCCATAAAAATATTAGATTTATTTAATAAATTTAAAGTAAAATATGTTGCAACTACCGATGACCCGTTAGACGAACTGAATTTTCACGGAAATTATAATAATACTTTAATCGCACCTACCTTTCGCTGCGATAAAGCCTTATCGTTAAACGATGAATATATTAAAAAATTGGGTGAAGTTACAGGAGAGGACACATCTTCTCTAAACGGTTTTTTGTCTGCCTTAGTAAACAGATTAAGTTATTTTGCTAATTGCGGTTGCAAGTTGGCTGACCACGGCTTCGGCGGATTTATGAGGGAAATTATTTCAGAGAAAGAGGCGGAAAACATCTATTTGAAAGGGGAAAATGCAACAAGTAAAGAAAAAGAATGTTTTTTCTTTTTCGTATTGAAAATTCTCGCCAAAGAATATAAAAAAAGAAACATTGTTATGCAGCTGCATTTTTCCGCATTGAGAAACGTAAACACCATTATGTTCGAAAAGACGGGTGCGGACAGCGGGTTCGACGTTATGGGGGAAGATGCAAATATAGAAAACATAGCAAATTTTTTAAATGAGTTGCAAAAGAATAATGCTTTGCCAAAAACCGTTTTATACACTCTAAACAGAACTGCCAACGAGAAAACAGCGGTACTTACAGGAGCTTTCCCGAGGATATATAACGGTGCGGCATGGTGGTTTAACGACAGTGTTACGGGAATAAAAAAACATTTATCTGACGTTGCCGAATATTCGATTTTAGGGACGTTGCCGGGGATGGTTTCCGATTCCCGTTCATATTCCGGTTATGTAAGATTCGATTTTTACAGACGTATTTTATGTACGTTTTTAGGAGAATTGGTAGAGAAGGGTGAATATTCTTACAAAGCGGCCGAAAAAACTGCCAAGGATATAAGTTATTATAACGCAAAGGAGCTTTTGAATATATGAAAATGACTTTTCGGTGGTATGCGGACAAAGACAGCATAACTCTTTCTCAAATAAAACAAATTCCCAACGTAAGCGGCGTGGTTACCGCCGTATATGATGTACCCGTAGGTGAAATTTGGGATTTAAACAGAATATTGACGCTAAAAAAGAAGATAAACGAAAGCGGACTTTCAATGGAAGTTATTGAAAGCGTCCCCGTCCACGAGGATATAAAACTGGGCTTGCCTTCTAGAGAACTTTATGTGCAAAATTATAAAAAGAACATAGAAAATCTTGCGAAAGCAGGTGTAAAATGTATTTGTTATAATTTTATGCCGGTTTTTGACTGGTTAAGAACCGACCTTAAAAGGGTAGCAGTTGACGGAAGCA
This sequence comes from uncultured Clostridia bacterium, assembly GCA_949289715.1. Classification (GTDB taxonomy): domain Bacteria; phylum Bacillota; class Clostridia; order Christensenellales; family CASEPJ01; genus CASEPJ01. Next base: position 12,833 of record CASEPJ010000166.1, on the reverse strand, counting down.
ACTCTCTTTCTTATAATCACGATGAAATTTTAAAATTAGACGTTCACAATCTTTCTCTTCCGGGATGGGACGAAAGTTATTCGAAATTTGAATTAAACGGCCTTTTGAACGATTATAAAAATATGAGCAAGCAGCAGTTATTGGAAAATTTAATATGGTTTTTAAAAAATATTATTCCGACATGCGAAGAATACGACGTTAAAATGGCTATTCATCCCGATGATCCGCCTTGGAATGTTTTTGGTTTGCCGAGAACGGTCAGTTCGAGTAAAGATTTAGATGAAATATTTTCCGCAGTGCCGAGTATATACAACGGCCTTACTTTCTGTACGGGGTCTTTAGGTGCAGGAAAATTCAACGAACTTGTTTCAATGGCAAATAAATATGCTAACCAGAACAGAATACATTTTGCGCATTTAAGAAATATTGCATATACCGATAAAGGTTTTTATGAAACCGCACATCCTACCGAATGCGGAGATTTGGATATGTTCGCAATTGTAAAAACATTGGTGAAAAATAAATTTAACGGATATGTCCGTCCCGACCACGGCAGAAACATTTGGGGAGAGAACAAAAAACCAGGCTATGGTTTATATGACAGAGCATTGGGAGCATGTTATTTGAACGGATTGTTTGAAGGAATAGAAAAATCGATGGTAAAATAGGAGAAAAAATATGAATTTACCTTTTAAAATAAATTTGAATAATAAAACTGTCGCTATAACGGGGGCAGGCGGGGTATTAATGAGCGAGTTTGCTAAAGCTTTGGCTTGCTGTGGTGCGAAAGTCGCTTTAATCGATATTAATGAAAAATCCGTTTTAAGTGTTCAAAAGAGTATTGAGCAATTAGGAGGAGAAGCAACAGCCTATGTTGCCGATTGTCTCGATAAAAAGAGCTTATACAGCGCAAAAGAACAAATAACGAAAAAATACGGTAAGGTTAATTTTTTAATCAACGGAGCGGGAGGAAACAATCCCGAAGGTACGACCGAGGACGAAAATTTAAAAGAATTAAAAGAAGGCGTAAAAAATTTTTTCAAACTTACCGACAAAGGCTTGCGTTTTGTATTCGATTTAAATATTCTTACCGCTTTTTTAAGTACGCAGGTTTTTGCAGAAGATATGATAGAGGGCGGCGGCAATATTATAAATATATCATCCATGAACGCATATCGGCCTTTGACGAAAATACCTGCATATAGCGCCGCAAAAGCGGGAATCTCCAATTTTACTCAATGGCTTGCGGTATATTTTGCTCCCTGTAACATTCGTGTAAACGCCATAGCCCCGGGATTTTTTGTAACCAATCAAAATAGAACGCTTTTATTTGATAAAGAGGACAATAAAACCGAAAGGAGCAAGAAAATATTATCCCATACTCCTATGAACCGTTTTGGAGAGGTAGAAGATCTTTTAGGTACTTTATTGTTTTTAGCGGACGATAAAGCAAGTGCTTTTATTACCGGTACCGTAATACCGGTAGACGGAGGATTTTCCGCTTACAGCGGAGTTTAAAAAACTATTAAAGTTTTTTAATTGTTTTTAAATAGATTAAAATTTTTTCTTAATTACAATATAAAAGACTTTTAAAAATTATTAAAAAGTTAAAAAATTGTTGCAAACTAAAGAATAAAAAAAATCAATAAAAATTTACTAATAAATTATAATTTTAAATAATTTAAGTTAACACTTTTATTTGACTGTAATTAACGATTTTTTTACTGAAATCGGAGGTTTTATGAAAAGCAAGGAATTGATAAAACGTATTATAAGAAACGAGCCTACAGAAAGGATAGGCTATTGTTTTAATAACAATAATCCCAACGATTTTAAAACCACAACGTGTGCGGCATTTGTTCATCCCGAATATTCAAAATATAAAGCTTGGGGAAGATACCCCAAAATTTTGCAACAAGTGCCCTCTTTTAGGGGAGAAGTGTGTCTTTCCTGCGAAGGTAACATTATAGGCAGATTAGACGAAAAGACAAAGGGAGAATGTTTGAAAGGGGTTCTTCAAGACGGTTGGGAACTTTTAGATACATATAAATTTCCCGTTATAGACGAAGCAACCGATTTGAAAATTAAGGCTATGGATTATGCAAACGATGATAAATACATATTAGCAGGGCTTTCGTTTGCCGTATTTTCCCCTTTGAGAGATTTTAGACTTATGCAAAATGCATTAACGGATGTGCTTTTGGAAAAAGAGAATGTTTGTGTTTTTCTTGATAGAGTTACCGATATTTCGGTTGAGGCAATAAAAAGAGCGTGCGTAAACGGAGTGGACGGAGTAATAATTTTTGACGACTTAGGTATGCAGGATACTATGTTTTTCAGCCCGAAAGTATTTAGAGAAATTTTTAAAACTTATTATAAAAAGCTAGCGGATGCAATACATAATGCTCGAATGGATTTTATTTTGCATTCTTGCGGTAAAATTACGGAAATTATTCCCGATTTTATAGAAGCCGGAGTAGACGTGTTTCAATTTGACCAACCCGAATTGCACGGTTTAGATTATTTAGCTCAAAATTTTGCGGGCAAAGCTGCATTTTTCTGTCCTGTAGATATTCAAAAGATAATGCCTACGGGAAATAAAGAGATTATTGAAGAGGGTGCAAAGCGAATGGTCGATACTTTTAAAGCCAATAAATGTTCGTTGATAGTAAAAGATTATCCGCAGTGGGAAGATTTAAATATCCAACCCCAATGGCAGCAGTGGGCAAGGGATGCCGTAATAAAAAACGGAAATTTCTAAATAAATTCTTCCGCATATTAATTTTTTAAAAATTATAACTAACATTAAATGTTATTATTTTATGCGGAAGTTTTATAATCGATTGTGCATTATAAAATTTGAACTAATTTTTAATTATTAAAATGAATTGAATTTAAATGCTAATTCGAATAATAATTGAAATGTTTTTTAATTTGCAGTGAAAACATTTAAAAAGCGAGGTTTGTATGATTGATTTTCCAATAAAAGATAAAATAATTCCTGTAATTACTCTCAAAAGCGAAAAAGAAAGTGAATATCTTTTTAACGTCATTTCAGAAGCAGGCTTGAATAATGCGGAAATTACATTAAGAAACGATTTATATTTAAAAGGCTTTAAAAGCGCATGTAAAATTGCAGGGCTTGTAGTAGGCGCCGGTTCAATTATCGATATCGATAAATGCGAAAAAGCAATAGATGCAGGTGCCGAGTTTATAGTTTCGCCCGGCATATCCGAAAAAATTTATAATATGTGTCTAAAAAAGAATATTTTTTATTTGCCTGGCTGCGCAACTCCCTCGGAAATTATGTATGCAATCGATTTGGGTATAAACATCGTTAAATTTTTTCCTGCAGAAGCGTTCGGAGGAATAAAATCGCTTAATGCTTACGCATCGGTTTATCCAAAAATAAAATTCATTCCGACAGGCGGTATAAACGCAAATAACGTTAAAGATTATTTAGGGGTAAATAACGTAATTTCTGTAGGACTTAGCAGTTTGATAAAAGACGATAAAGAAAGTACACGTAAAGAAATTGAAAACATATTAAAATTGATTTAATATGTTTTATATTTAGTTATCTATTTAAAATCATAAAAATTATAACTATTTTTAAATAATAAATTTAAAAAAAGAGGGAGGGTGTAATGAAACTTGCAGCACAATTATATACATTAAGAGATTATTTGAAAAACGAAAAGGAAATTGCCGAAACTTTAAAAAAAGTCAAAGAAATTGGCTATAATGCCGTGCAAGTTTCCGGTTTTGATAATTTTAGGTACGAATGGCTTAAAGAGGTTTGCGATGCATTGAACTTAAAAATTGCGGTAACACATAATCCATATGAAAAACTAATAAACGAAACTGACAAAATATTAGAAGAACATGAGATTTTAAATTGTCCCTATATAGGTTTGGGGTATTTTAAAATGGAAAACAAAGCCGACTGCGATATGTTTTTGGATAAAATAATTCCCGTTGCCGATAAAATTTATAGTGCCGGAAAAAAATTTTGTTACCATAATCATAGCGGCGAATTTAAGAAAATAGATGACGACAATACAATTTTAAATTATTTTGCAAAGAATACCTCTCCAAATAAATTCGGTTTTATACTTGATTTTTATTGGGCCTATAAGGCTGGAGCCGATTGTATAAATTTGATAGAAAACTATAAGGACAGACTTCAAATAGTTCATTTTAAGGATATGAAGAAAAATTCATCTTCAAACCAAAACGATATGTGTGAAATTTTTGAAGGTCAAATAGATTATATGAAGATATATGAACATTTAAAAAAATCGGATTGTCAATGGGTTGCAATTGAGCAAGACGTATGCGACGTTAATCCTTTTGACAGTTTGAAAATAAGCTACGACAATATAGTGAAAAGAGGTTTGTTTAGCGAGGAGGTGCATTAATGTCGAAAACCGTTACTATAGGAGAAATTATGTTGAGGCTTTCTCCCGAAAACAATCTCAGATTTCTTCAAACGACAAAGTTTTCCGCATTTTTCGGCGGAGCGGAGGCAAATGTTGCTGTAGCTTTGGCTAAGTGGGGTATGGACACTCTTTTTGTAACAAAAATTCCCGAACACGAAATGGGGCAAGCGGCATTGTGCGCTTTGAAAAAAGAGGGAGTGGATGTAAGCCGAATAGTTTTCGGAAAACAAAGGCTTGGCATTTATTATTATGAAAAAGGCTTGGGCGCAAGAAACGGCAAAGTTATATATGACAGGGAGAATTCGGCGTTTTCCAACGCAGAAATAAACGATTTTAAATGGGAGGAAATATTTAACGGCGCAAATTGGCTGCACATTACCGGAATAACACCTGCTTTAAGCGAAAACGCAGAACGAATTACGATTTTCGCAATTAAAAAGGCAAAAGAAAAAGGAATCAAAGTTTCGTTCGATTTGAATTACAGAAAAAATTTATGGAGTGCGGAAAAAGCCGGACGTGTGTTTGACAAATGTTTATTATATGCAGACATTTTAATTTCAAACGCAGAGCAGGCAAAGATATTGTTTCCCGATTCTGTTAATGTCAATAATAATCTTTTAAATGAAAACAAATACATTGACATGGCAGAGAAACTGAAAAAGAAGTTCAATTTAGAATATGTTGTATTTACTGCAAGAAAGAGTTATAATGTTTTTGATACTTCCTTTTCCGCTTTTATTTACGATGGTAAAAGTTTTGAATATTCGAAAGAGTATATGCTAAAAGTTGCAGACGGTATAGGCGGAGGAGATGCTTTTGCCGCAGGGCTTATTTATTGCCTTAAAAAGGGAATGGATTTACAAACAACCGTAAATTTTGCATCGGCTGCGGCCATGTTAAAACATACAATCGAAGGCGACTTCAGCTGCAGTACGTTAGAAGAAGTACAAAATGCAGTATCCTGCGATATTTTCGGAAGAACCGAAAGATAATTGATAACAAAAATTGCTATATTGATTAATTGCGATTAACTTGCCGTCGGCAAAACAATAATAAATAATTTATCGTCAAATAATATAAGTTTCATTAAACCAAACTGCAATTATATATAAGACAAATTAAATAATTGATTAAATCAATAGATTAATTAATAAATTTAATTATTAAATTAATTTAAAAAAATGTAAAAATAAATTGACTTATGAACAATCGGTTTGAAGATAACGAAAAAGTGTTATTTTTAGTTAGTCGTTTCTTAAACTTTTCCGATGACATTATAGAAGAAAAGGATGTAAAAAATATAGTCTCCTCCTGTTACGTGAGCGAAGATTATGCTTTTGCATTGCTTTTAGCCTCTTATTGCGGATTAAACATCGAAAAAAATTATGACGATAAGAGGTTATTTAAAGAATATTTTTTGCCTATGGTAAAAAAATTGGAATCCAAACAATATTCGCAAAACTTTTTTAATAAACATATTCGTTTTAATGGAAGTTTCAAAGGTAATGCAGAACTCACTTATGAGAAATATAAACCTTATCAGGCTTTTGTATATAACGATTTAAATAAGACTTTCGACAACAGAGTAATACCTTCTTTAGGATTTTTCGGCGAAGAATTTATTTATCCGTGTATAAAAGAAGACGGACGGATATGGATGAGCGTTACTCCGAACGAAATCGAAACTATGTCTGCACCTTTAAAAAACGCAACGGGAAGCGTATTGACTTTAGGACTTGGATTAGGATATTTTGCCTGTATGTGTGCAGCCAAACCCGATGTCGGAAAAGTTACGATAGTAGAAAGCAATCGGTATATAATAGATTTATTCAATGATAAAATAAAGCCGCAGATACCCTTTAATAATAAAATAGAAATTATATATAAAGATGCATTTGCGTTTTTGGAAGAAGATATGAAAAACGGACTTTACAATTATTGTTTTGCCGATTTGTGGCATGACGTTTCTGACGGTTTAAATATGTATTTAAAATTAAAAAAATACGAAAACAAATATAATTATATCAAATTCGATTATTGGATCGAAAAAAGTCTGAAATGTTATCTTTAAAATTATCTTTTTGCTTTTAACAGCATGGCTTAATTATAATGTCAAGAATTAAAGCAAAAATTTTGTCTAAAAAATCGCTTATTATTATCTTTTTTTAAAAACATTACTTAATAATTGTCCAATTTAAGAAGTAAAATCTTGCTAAATACTGTAAAGATTTGCTTTTTTTGCGTATTAAAAAAATTTTTTATTTTTTTTATTGACATTGAATAATTTTATTTTTATAATATGCATAAACATAATGAATTTATAAATTTCATAAGGGGTAGTTATGAGAAAATTTTATGAAAAAGAAGATGTAATCGCCGCTATAGAAAGAAGGTCAACCAAAAACGTAATACCGTTGGCATTACATAAGTTTTGGGGGGTAGGATTGCCGGAAAAATATGCTAATTTGGCAGAAACGGCAAATAAATATCCCGACGACATACTGTTGGCTTTTTACAATGCTCCCGGGGAACATGTATCTACCAATTCCAATCCGTCTTATAGGTGGGGTTATAAAGATTATACGGGTTCAAAAACTTACAGCATAGGAATGTCCCATGTGCTTTTACCGAATTGGGAAGAATTAGACGATTTTTTAAGGGATTTTCCTAATTGCGACGAAGAGGGCATTTTCGATAACGTTAAGCCGATGATAGAACAAGCCCATAAAGAAAACAGATATGTTGCCGGTATGTGGTGGAAATTGTTTCACGAGCGTTTTTGGAGCATTAGGGGTATGGAAAATCTAATGTTTGATTATTACGACGAAATGGACAATTTAAAACTTTTAGGTCAAAAGTTACTCGAATTTTATAAAGGCATTGTGGATAGATTTGAAAAATTGGGAGTAGACGCAATTTTTACATCCGATGATTTAGGTCATCAAAAGGGGCCTATGATGTCACCGGAAATATTTAAAGAACTTTATTTACCGTTGTATAAAGACTTTGTTTCATATGTTCATTCTAAAAAAATGCATGTATTTCTACATTCCTGCGGGGATAATACTTTATTGATGCCTTATTTAATCGAGGCGGGAATAGACGTTTTTCATCCCGTTCAAAAAGGATGTATGGATTTTAAAGAAACGGCAGATAAGTTCGGAGGAAAAATTACTTTTCTGGCAGGAATGGACGTGCAACATATTTTGCCTAACGGAACTACAAACGATGTCAGAAGGGAAGTGCGTTCAATGGTAGAAATATTCAAACGTCCAAACGGCGGACTTCTTCTTGCGGCAGGTAACGGCATAATGCCTGATACCCCTTTGGAAAATATAGACGCAATGTTGGACGAAATGACAAAATGCGGAGAATAATTAAACACGTTGAAACTCGCCGTTTACTTAACTTTTTAAATTTTTAATTGCATTATAAACCCTTCAACGAGCGGGTTTCTTTTATTTAACTTATTTATTTTTTATTTTAAAACTTTATCGGCATATAAAAAATTGAAAAAATATAATTATTTAAAAATCCGGTTTATTTATAATATAAACCGGATTTTGAAGGTTGTATAATTAAAAATTAGTTTAGCACTCAATAATCAATTTAATGCCACTTGAAGTTTAAAAAAATACAAACTATTTTGAGTGTGTTGATAAATTTTAAAGGAAATTTTTGTTATTTTATCCTATTGTCGCCTATAAGGTGAGCGATTTCAATTATTTGCCAGGAGGCGTGTTCCTGATTTGCCGCATCAGAATATTTTTTTCCTCCCCACATCGACTCGGGGAAATATCCGTTTGCATTATAAGTTTCTACAAAACGGAGTAATTTATTGAGTCTTTGCATATCACCCGTTTTTCTGCACCATTCTATTTCCCATGCAAAGCCTTTACCGATTACTGCTCGATGAGAACTATTTGCTACAAGGTGGGTGGCATCGGAATCGTCGGTTTTTTCATCCAATACTTTATGAGTCAAAAGCATATCTTTAAATTCTTTGTCGTATTCAAATGAGGAAGTAGCATAATAAGCTCTGTAAGTATTTTGCATAATTTCATTGTCGAGGGCAAACCAGTCTGCCGCTATAGGGGCCAGATTAACCCAGGAAAAACCTGTAAGTTTAATACCGCTGTCTGCGTAAATTAATTCCGAATATATTTTTTTGGCAATATTTTCGCCCGGTATTTTGTAATATTCCGTTAAATTTGTATCTATACCCGAAAGAATAAGTTGCGAATAATAATTCCAAAGCTCAGCATGATAATTGTCTTTGAATTTTACGGCGGCTTTTTTTAGCAGATGAAGCGCCTGGGAGGCAAATACGTTTGTTATTAAATCGTATGTATTTTTTAAATAATAATTATGACGGGAATGTTCTAAATTTTTATTTACTATCAAATTAAGTTCTTTCGACAAGCGATTGTGTTCGAAGTGGTAATTTGCAAAAGCGGCAATTACGGGATATGTAATTTTTAGCCATTCCGTATCGCTTTCCGAAACCGCCGATTCAAAAAATTTTGCCCATGCCCAAACCAGCATATAATGTCCGTCGGCTTGGTCCCATACTGAAAGGGGCGAAAAAGACGAAAGGTAAATTTTGGGTTGATTTGTCAATACGGCGGTTTTATTTGAACACATAAGTTCCATTATATAATTATTGCCCGGTTCTATTTTATAAAGAGGAAGGTCAATCAAAACGTCTATTCCGCCGTTTTTTATTTTATTTAAATTTACGCTTATCGATGAAAGTGCGTGAGTTTTTAATTCGGATATTTTCTTTTTTAAAACCAATGTCAATATTCCGTTTTGTGGAGTTTTTGTTGTAATCGGCAAAAATATTTTTGTAATCGTTTGGTCGTTTTTAGTCTTTACAAAAAACGAAAAAGTTAACGGTGTATTCAAACTTACGGGAAAGGATATATTTTCGTAAGATACCTGATTTTCTTCATCGCTTAATTTATTGATTATATGAAAAGCTTTATTGACCCCGTTTGCCGCATGGTAGGTAAGAATATAATTCAATATACTTTTTGCCGGCTTCATATCGCCCATCGTAATGTGCGCAACGGTTTGTATGGAAGCATCTCTTATAAACATTCCCGGATATGCGCCCCCTTCAAGGGATGTGGGAGCATAACCTCTTTCGTCGATTCTTTCCAATAAAGATTGGTAGGTTTTATCAAATATTTTTTTAGTTTTTTCGGGTAACATTATTTCTCTCCCTTGTTTATTATAATTAAATTTTAATCCAAAAATAAACTCGTGTCAATACTTATAACCTTCGATTGACAAATTGATAAAATAATTGTAATATATATTAAGTTTAAAGGAGAATTTATGAAATTTGAAACGGTTATTTTTGATTTGGACGGCACGTTGTTAAATACTTTAGACGATTTATGCGACAGTGCCAATTATGTAATGAAAATGTTTAACCGACGCAGCAGAAGCATAGAAGAAGTTAGAAATTTTGTGGGCAACGGTTTAAAAGAATTGATGAGAAAGTGTTTGGATAAAGACATTGCAGACGAAGAAACCGAAAGATGTCTTGCCGAGTTTAAAAAACATTATGCTATGAATCTGAACAATAAAACAGCGCCGTATAAAGGTATTAAAGAACTTATAGTAAAACTTTCTTCTATGAATATAAAAACGGGAATAGTATCCAATAAAGCGGATGCTGCGTTGAAAAGTCTGTGTGAAATATATTTTCCCCAAATAGGTTTTGCCGCAGGAGAGAGGGAAGGAATAAAGAGAAAACCCGCTCCCGACGGAGTTTTGTATGCAATTGATAAACTCGGTGGAAATGTTAATAACGCAGTTTATGTGGGAGATTCGGAGGTGGACATTCAAACTGCAAGAAATGCCCGACTGCCCGTAATTTCCGTTACATGGGGTTTTAGAGAGGCAGAATTGTTAAAATCGCTGCATCCGGATTATATTGTGGATAACGTAGACTCTCTTTGCATATTGCTTACCGGCGAAAAATTATAAAAAAATCGGGAAAATTTTTTTCGAATGGGGAATTAAGATTTAATTATAAATCGGCAATCTGGTCAATAAATACAATTATATTTTAAAATAATGTTTGTTCGTTTAACAAAGGAGAAATTTTGAATAATTTATATATCGGTAATTTCAATTTATATCAGTTAATATGGTATTTTTTTATTTATGCTTTCCTGGGATGGATTAGCGAAGTCGTTTTTGCAGCTTTAAAAACGGGAAAATTCGTCAACCGAGGTTTTTTAAACGGACCGGTATGTCCCATTTACGGTTTCGGTATAATTATAATTTTATTGGCATTGGATAAAGTAAAGGATAATTTGTTTGTGCTTTTTTTTGCCTCTTTTTTATTGACTTCCGTTTTGGAGTTTTTAACAGGTTTTATATTGGAGAAATTTTTTCATAAAAAATGGTGGGATTATTCGAAAGAAATATTGAACATTAAAGGTTATGTCTGTGTAAGATTTTCCTTGATTTGGGCCATTGCTTGTATTTTCGTTATCAATTTAGTTCAGCCTTTGATTTTTAATTTGGTAGAAATTTTGCCGGAAATTTTGGGTGCAATAATTTTAACGGTATTTATCGTTGTATTTGTACTGGATTTTAGCTTTACCGTATATCAAATTCTTCAATTCAGTAAAAACAGCAAAACTCTCGAAAAATTGGAGCGGCAGCTCAAAAAAAGTTCAAACAAATTAGGTGAATCGGTTGCGGCCATAACCCTTAAAGCGCAGGAAAAATGGGAAAAATTAAATAAAAAAATAAAAAGCAGCAGACTAATAAAGGCATTCCCGTCGTTGCATAAAAAAAGCGACAAAAGTGCGTTTGACAATACGATTGACGATAACGAGGATAATAAAAATTAAGCGATATACGTTTTGACATTTTTAATTTGAAATAATAAAAAATTGGTTAACGTGTTTTTTATCGTAAAATTTTTACATTTATTTTTTTAATAAAATATTAAGAATTAAAGTTTAAAAACCGATAGTTTATATTATAAAAATCCATTTTTTAGTTATAATTTCAATTATAAATTTGCATTTAAAAAAATAAAGTGTTAAAATATAAAAGCAAACTATTTAACGGAGTACTAAAGTGGAAGAATCGACTCAAATTAATTTAAATAACGGCATTGAAAGTTCCGATTGCGAAAAAGAAAAACCGAATTTAAAAGACAAGTTTAAAAATTATTTAAAAAATATGCCCAAAAGATATTTTATTACTGCGTTTTCCGGTATGGCGCAGGGGCTGTTTGTAACGTTGATTGCCGGTACTATTTTAGAACAGTTCGGAATTTGGATAGGAGATAATTTTTTCGGGCAGCTTGTAAAAAGCGTTGCAAGCATAGCTAAATCTCTAATGGGTGTAGGAATAGGCGTGGGAATCGCTCATTCCTTAAAAGCCAATAAACTGGTGGTATTTACAGCTGCTGTGGCGGGTCTTATAGGGGCTTTTTCCGATTCTCTAATTACAGGCGGGTTTACGTCTATAGCATTGGGCAAACCGGGAAATCCCATAGGAGCGTATGTAGTTACTTTAATTACCGTAGAACTTGCAGGATTATACGCAGGTAGAACAAAGCTGGATATTATTTTGATTCCTCTCGGAATGATGATTATATCTTTCGGTGCCATTTATGCGGCATATCCTTTTATATGGCTAATTAATAAACTCGGTACATTGATTGCCATTGCAACAAACGCCACTCCTTTTGTTATGGGCGTGGTTATATCGGTAATTATGGGTATTTTGTTGACAATGCCTACCTCGAGTGCCGCTATATGGGTTGCCGTCGCCACACCCGTTATTAACGGTTTTGCGGACGGAAGTGCAACTTTGGAACAATATAACGCTATTTTACTTGCCGGGGGTGCCGCCACAGTGGGGTGCGCCTGCCATATGGTGGGATTTGCGGTTGCAAGTTTTAGAGAAAACAAATTCAGCGGGTTGATTTCTCAGGGTATAGGCACAAGTATGTTGCAAATACCCAATATAATGAAAAAACCCGTTATTATGTTGCCGATGATTATAACCAGTGCCGTGTTGGGTCCCCTTTCAACCTGTGTTTTTAAATTGAAATGCGGTTCCAGCGGCGGAGGAATGGGTACGAGCGGTTTAGTAGGAATTTTCGATTTGTTTAAATATTCCGAGGGGGCATTAGCCTATGTTGGTATAATTCTGCTTATGATAATTTTACCGGCGCTATTGAATTTTTTGATTTCTGAATTGATGAGGAAAAAAGGATTTATTAAACCGGGAGATATGACTTTAAACGATTAATGTATTTAACGGAAAACGTAATTTTTGCGTTTTCCGTTTACTAAAGAGGGAAAATTGAAAAATTTTTTTAATTTACGGCCGTGTTTGTTTTTATTT
>CASEPJ010000165.1 GCA_949289715.1 uncultured Clostridia bacterium | reverse complement strand
TTTTCAACTGCAATTTTTATTCCGAATTCTTCCGAGTATTTTTGTAAATTTAAATAAAATTTTAAGTTATATTCTTCGAAATTTACATTAGCGGGAACATTGATTGCGTGTATGATTATATGTTCGGCACCTAACGTTGCGGCAGCTTCTATTGATTTAACTATTATTTCGAAATTTTTTTCCGTTAAATCTGTTTTCTGCGGATAATTTAAAAGGAAAGGAGCATGTGCTTGATTGCATTTTATGCCGTAATCCGACATGATTTCCCTTATTTTTAAAGCATTGAAATTTTTGCCTTCAATAAGTTCGTTTACCGTTTTAGGAGAATAAAAAGAATAATCGAGTTTTGAAAATCCTGCTTTAGATATAAGTTTTATTGCTTCAGTTTCATTAAAACGTTCTTTTAATATAAAATTTTCTATAGATATATCCATATTTAACTCCTTGTTTTGTTTCTTTAAATTATTATAACATAAAAATAAATAAATTATTATCTTATACACATAAAAAATTATTTAATTTTTAAAACTTATTGACAAAAATTCATTTAAGTTTTACAATATAGTTGCATACGCAACCGTTGTGGGCGCAACCGATATTTTTTATATTTTGTAATTGTAAAAAAATTGTTGAATATAAAAAATGCGGTACAAAATAATTATTAAATATTTAAGTGCAATAAAATTTAAAATATTATAAAAAATAAAAATTTGATAATAATCAATGCAAAATTAAATATTAAATAATTATCTAAATAAATTGAATAACAGTTTGTTTATAAAAATTTAATACAATCATAATCAATAATAACAAAAAAGGAAGAGATTTAAAATGTCGTTTATGAAAGATATAGGTGAAATTTATAGATGTGCAAATATGTTTCGTACATCCAAATACGAAGGCAGCCAAATAGGCAGCTATCAGGATTCTTATATAATACATATTTGTAAAAATCCCGGTGTAGCTCAAGACAAACTTTCTCGCATTATATATGTGCATAAAAGCAACGTTGCAAGGCAGCTTGCCTCATTAGAGGAAAAAGGATTTGTAGAGAGAAAAGCGGATTCCAACGACAAACGCAATCTGTTGGTGTATCCCACCCAAAAAGCATATGAGGCGCTTGTAAAAATAAAAGCGGTAAATAAAGAATGGAAAGATAAATTATTGCAAAATCTTTCAAAAGAGCAGCAAATTTTGGTGGAACAAGTAACCGATATGTTGGCAAAAGAAGCAAAAGAAATAATAGAAAGCGAAGTGAGGGAAAGTGAAAAATGAAGACGGTATTCAAATATCTTGCTCCGTATAAATTTCGAATGGCTTTCGGCCTGTTTTTAAAGGCAGTGGGTACTCTTGCCGAACTCGTGCTGCCGTTAATTATGGCATATATGATAGACGAGATAGCCCCGACCGGCAAAGTGGAAACTGTTATAATATTCGGTGTTTTAATGCTGGGGTGTGCTTTTATAGCATGGGGCGGTAACGTGGCAGCAAACAGAATGGCATCTAAGGTTGCAAGGGACACGACCGAAAAGCTCAGACGAGATTTATTCAGAAAAACTCTTTATCTTTCCGCAAGACAAAGCGATTTTGTAACCGTACCGTCGCTGGTTTCCAGATTATCATCTGACACTTATAACGTACATCAAATGATAGGAATGATGCAGCGTTTGGGTGTACGAGCTCCCATTTTGCTCATAGGCGGCGTGGCAATGACCTTTATTATAGATCCCGTATTGGCTTTGGTTTTATTGGCATCTGTACCCGTTTTGACGATAATCGTAATAATAGTTTCTAAAAAAGGTTCGTCGCTTTATACGAATTTGCAAAAATCCGTTGACGGCATGGTAAGAAAAGTTCGAGACGATTATACGGGAATAAGAGTTATAAAAGCACTTTCAAAAACCGAATACGAAAGCGACGAATTTAAAATCATCAACGATAAGGTGGTAAAAAACGAAACTAAAGCGGGAATAACAATGGGGGTTACCAATCCTCTGTTGAATATGATTTTGAATTTGGGTATGACTTTAGTGGTTTTAGTGGGTGCATACAGAGTATTGTATAATCATGTTCAGGTAGGAGAAATAATTGCGTTTACTTCTTTCTTTACTATTATATTAAATGCCGTAATATCGGTAAGTAGAATTTTCGTAAACCTTTCAAAGGGAAATGCTTCTGCAAAAAGAATAGAAGAAGTACTTTTAATGCCACAGGACTTAATTGCTAATATAATTTTAAAGGAAACTCAGAAAAAAGATTATGTTGATTCTTCTGTAAATAACGGTAACGGCAAAACCGATGAAATTTTGTGCGGGCGTGAGGACGGCAATTTATCTCTTGAAAGAAAATGGAGAAGACAATTACGACTTAATCGAAAAAAAGGAAAACAGGAAACAACTTCCTACGAAGATTTATCTCGTGGAAATAAATTAATAAACGAGCAAAAACCTAATAAAAAAGAGACTGAAGATAAAATTGTTTGCAAGGATGATGCAAAAAGTATTGCCATATCATCCGAGAATAAAGCAGCTGCCGAAGATTACGTCATTTTATTTGATAACGTCAGCTTTTCTTACGACGAGTCCGCCTTATCAGAAGCTAAATATACAATAAAAAATTTAAGTTTCGGATTGAAAAAAGGCGAATCATTGGGAATTATAGGTGCAACGGGCAGCGGTAAAAGCACCATAGTTTCCCTCTTGTTAAGATTTTACGATGTCAGCAAAGGGGGAATATATGTCGACGGCGTCAACATAAAAAACTATGAGGAAAAGGAATTGCGAAAAAAATTCGGAGTCGTATTTCAAACCGATTTTCTTATGGCTTCCAGCATAAAGGAAAACATAGATTTTAAAAGAGATTTAAAAGAAGAGGATTTAAAAAACGCTGCGGAGTATGCAAAGGCGAGCGACTTTATAGAAGCTTTAAAAGAGGGATACGATTCCAAACTTACTGCAAGGGGAGCAAATTTCAGCGGCGGACAAAAACAGAGGCTTTTGATAGCGAGGGCGCTGGCAGGTTCTCCCCAAATAATAATTTTGGATGACTCTTCAAGTGCTTTGGACTATAAAACGGACGCTCTTTTAAGAAAGACATTATTACAG
>CASEPJ010000164.1 GCA_949289715.1 uncultured Clostridia bacterium | reverse complement strand
CCAAAAATAATGATAAAAGAAGCATTTTTAAAATTATTATTGGAAAAAGATATTCAACATATAACGGTAAGAGAATTATGCGAAAAAGCGCATATTAACAGGGGGACATTTTATTCGCACTATTTAGACGTATATGATTTAAAAGAGAAAATCGAAGATGAATTGTTAAACAAAATAACCCTAAGTATAACCGAAACTTTAAGTAAAGCGGAAAATTTAACCGACAGTTATATATTTTTAACAGTATTCGAATTAATTAAAAACAATTCCGAATTAAGTGAGTTGATTTTGGAAAAAAGTTCGAATTTTAGTGTCCTCTATAAATTTGTGGAGCTAATTAAAAAAATATATATCGAATATTATAAAAAATATTATCCGAATACTCCTTTGGATAAGTTGGAAAGATATTATCTTTTTATTTCTTCTGGTTGCATAACTATTTTAAGAGAATGGATGTTAAAAAATATGCAAACATCGTTGGAAGAATTGGCAAAGGAAATTAGCGAAATTACCACTAAAGGTATCGGATATTTAAATAATTGATTTAAAAGTTTCGATTTTGGGAAAAAATTAAAGTTTAATTAATTTCTTTTAAATCTTCAAATTATTTCTTTTTAAAAATTCGTTAAAGTTTTCATAAAATATAGCGTTTATAATTTCATCACTAAAGCCCTTCTGTAATAAATGTTCTTTTAAAATATAAAAATCTTTATATGTGTTTATATCTAAGGGTAAATCAAAAGTTCCTCCAAAATCCGTGCCGACGGATAAGTTGTTATATCCGTATTTCGATATAAAAAAATCTAAATTTTCCCTTATTGTGTTTACGTCGTTTTTTTTATAATTATAATCGGATAAAAATTTATTGACTAAAGTTAAAGCGATTATTCCGTTATTCTCAATAATAATTTTAATTTGTTGATCGTCGATATTTCTTTTATGTTTTTTTAAGTCGAAGAATGCGGTATGAGAATTGAATTTTATTTGATATATTTTATTTAATTCAAAAAAACTTTTTCTGTTTAAATGTGCAGCATCTATTAAAATATTCTCAGAATCGAAATACTTTACCGCTTCTATACCTTTTTTTGTTAAAGAACCGTCTTCTAATGCCCCGCCGGCATATTCGTTATCGTAATTCCACGTCAATGAAACGCAGAAAGGATTTAAATTAATTATTTCCTCTTTTTTCAAAGAAGATATGTTTTCTATGCTTTTCAAAAATTTTATATTTTTGTATTTCTTTTGATAAAATTTATATAAAGTTAAAATTTTTTTAATATCAAAATAAAAAAGGTCGTCTGTAAAAAGCGCTAAGTTTATTATACTTCCATTAGATAATTCATTAAAATATTCAAATGACTTATTTACGCTAAATGCTGTTATAAAATCTGTGTGACAATCGCTTATTAACATAGTATAATTATATGTTTATGTAAAAAAAAAGTTTAAAACGAAATGGTTTTAAACTTTTTTAATGAAATTATTATAAAAAGAAATACTTAATTAGAGTATATATTTTTTAAGTTTTTCAGTTTCTTGTTTTAAATTAAGTTTATCGTCAACGAAACTTTTGTCGATTTTTACATCCTGAACTTCTTTTCCGCAAGCGTTAAAAGAAAGATCTTCCAAAAGATATTCCATAATTTTATGCAATCTTCTTGCTCCGATATTTTCCGAAGAAATATTTTCGGTTTCGGCAATTTTTGCTATTTCCTCCAATGCATCGTCGGTAAAGCTAAGGTTTACTCCGTCTACAGAAAGCAATTTTTGATATTGCGTCGTTATTGCGTTGTCGGGTTCGGTAAGAATTTTTTTAAAATCGTCTTTAGTTAGATTTTCGAGTTCTACCACAATAGGAAAACGTCCTTGCAATTCCGGAATTAAATCTTCTATTTTGGAAACATGAAAAGCTCCTGCGGCGATAAATAAAATATAATCGGTTCTTATTTGTCCGTATTTTGTCATTACGGTACATCCGTCAACTATGGGGAGTATATCTCTTTGAACGCCCTCTCTTGATACATCCGGACCGTTTGCAGACCCTTTTGCCGCTATTTTGTCTATCTCATCTATAAATATTATTCCGTCGTTTTCAGCTCTTCTTATTGCTTCGGAATTAACATTATCCATATCTATTAATTTTAACGATTCTTCCTGCATTAAAATATCGTATGCTTCTTTTAATTTGATTGTACGATGTTTTTTCTTTTTATTTCCGAAAGCACCGCCGAAAATGCTTCCCAAATTTATTTCCTGACCGCTTCCAGGTATCAATTCTAAAGGTTTTTGCTGCTCTTCTATATCTATGCCAATCATAGTATTGTCTAATTTACCTGCTTTAATGTCTTGCATTAATTCTTCCATTACAAGATTTTTCGGTTTATCGGGGAAATTTTCTTTTACGTCGTTATACATAATTTCCGCAAGTTTATTTAATACTATGTTTTCGGCTTTTGGTTGAACATCGTTGAACCTTTCTTCTTTAACCAGTCGCACGGACATTTCAACTAAATCTCTTATCATAGATTCTACATCCCTGCCTACATAACCGACTTCGGTATATTTTGTAGCTTCAACTTTTATAAAAGGAGCTTTAACCAATTTTGCGAGTCTTTTTGCTATTTCCGTTTTACCTACACCGGTAGGACCCTTCATGATTATAT
>CASEPJ010000163.1 GCA_949289715.1 uncultured Clostridia bacterium | reverse complement strand
TATTTCTCATTAGTTTCCTCATTAATAAACGAAAAGTATAGTATAGTCTAACCTTTAAACTTATTTAAGATTTGTTTAATTTCTTTTAGATTATATTTTTGTTTATGATCTTTAATATAAAATGGTTTACTAGATATTTCATTAACTTTATATTCTAGTATTGTAAGAGTAGTAGGATATGTAATCAGATATTCAGTAGGCTCTATAATTTGTAAATTCGTACATAATAAATGTTTAACCTTGCCGTTTTTAATTTTGTACTTGTAATCTTTAATCACTTCAAGTATTTCCGTATTTGGCTTTAAAGTCTGAATAGTTTTAAATTCAAGCATAAAAAATGTCCTCCTTCCTAGAAAGAGAACATTATAGTTTCATATATAAAATAAAACTTACGAACCTTTTACAGTCCGTAAGTTGTTTTTAAATGGAGCGGAAGACGGGAATCGAACCCGCGAATACCGGCTTGGGAAGCCGGCGCTATACCACTTAACGACTTCCGCTTAAATAAAGTTATAATAGTTTTTATAAAAATTGATTTTTTTTATTATATCAAATCTGTATAAATAATGCAAATATTTTTTATAAAAAAGAAAAATATATTAAAATAGAATATATTTATGTATAAATTTTGTATAATTATTGACTAATTTTTATAAAAGTAGTAAAATAAAAATTAATATTATTTTTTGGAGTTCAGATGAAAATTATTATTGCAAACAATAAATCATTGCTAAAAAAATTTGTAAAATTTCCTGATTCATTATATAAGAATGATAATAATTATGTGCCGTATATGAAACTCAGTCTCTTAAACAATTTAATAAAATTGATAATAATTGACAAATCGTATACTGCCATAATGGTGGAAGACGATGGAGTTTTAAAGGGAAGATTGCTTTACACCGTTGATAAAAACAAGCAAAAGCCCGAATTGGATAAGTGTGGATTTATGTCGATGTTCGAATGTGTAAACGACGAAAAAGTATCGTCTTTTATGCTTGAATATATGTGTGATGATTTAAGAAAAAAAGGTGTAAAATATTTGACCTGCACATATTTCCCTTATGACCAGGACAACAGAAGGGGGATATTGGTGGAGGGCTTTGATTCATCTCCTGTAATTTTGACATCTTATAACCCCAGATATTACAAAGATTTGTTGGAAAAATTCGGGATGAAAAAGGATTTTGACACACTTGCATATAAATTAATCCCTTATAATTCACCTGTAGATGTTTTTAACCGCATTGCGGATAAGGCAATGCAGCGTTATAAATTTCGTGTTGATAACGTAAACTTCAAAAATTTGGATAAAGAAATTGAAGATATAGGCTATATTATGAAAGTCGCAACCGACGAAAATATTTATCAAGAGGCTCCCACAATAGAGGCTATACACAATATCGTAAAAGAATGGAGAGTGTTTTTAAATCCCGAATACGCACTGGTTGCAAGAAGCAATATCGATAATAAACCGTTGGGAACGATTGTTGCCGTACCCGATTTCAATCAGGTTTTTAAAAAAATGAAGGGCAGTGTAAACCCTATAGCCTTATTGAAAATGCTGTATTATAAACGAAAAATAAATGTAGTAAGAGGTGTTTTGCAATACTCAATACCAGAATACCAGGGTAAGGGCGTAAATCTCGCTCTGCAGCTTGCTTTAGGTAAAGCGGCAATGAAAAATAAAATAGAATATTTCGAGGCTTCCACAATTATGGAAAATAATTTCCTATCTAACGAAGCCATAAAATCCTCGGGAGGATTTTTATATAAACGATATCGCATTTACGGCATTGAATTATAGGTCGAGGTAAAACATGAATATTTTTTTGACAATATTAGAGTTATTGGTTATTTTTTTCGCTCCGGCTTTAATGGTTATGGTTGTTAAAAAAGTTAAATTTTTAAAAACCGTCGGTCCTGTTGTTTTATGTTACGCATTGGGAATTTTGCTT
The DNA here is from genome assembly GCA_949289715.1 of uncultured Clostridia bacterium. GTDB lineage: Bacteria > Bacillota > Clostridia > Christensenellales > CASEPJ01 > CASEPJ01. Next base: position 827 of record CASEPJ010000163.1, on the reverse strand, counting down.
TCATTTTTGTTGTTGATAAATCTTCCCGACGGTGGAAAAATATATGACAGCGGATTATCGAATACTTTAACTTCTTTAATTATTCCGGTGGCCATACCCATATTATTATTTTCTTTTGATTTAAAAAGCATTAAGAAATTGGCGGGTAAAAGCGCAGTTTCTTTTGCGTTAATATGCGTTACCGTTTGTATAGTATCGTGCTGTGCTTTTTTTGTTTCAAGAAACTTTTTCGGCACAGAAGACGCCGCAAGCTATTCGGCAATGACGGTGGGGCTCTATACTGGAGGGACACCTAATCTTTTTGCTATAGGTAAAGCTATGGGGCTTGACGCAAATAAAATTAACAATGCAAATTTAGCCGATATGATATTCGGCGGAATTTTTATGTTTATTTTGCTTTCTGTGGGCAGACCGATTTATACAAGAATTTTAGACGGTAAAAAATCGTCTTTAAATAAAGCGGGTGCGGAATATGCCGAATTGCCGAGCGAAGCTTTTTGTGAAGAAGCTGTAAAAGAGAATATAGAAACGGCGGACAGTTCGGTAAAAGATTATTCATTTGAGGAAATAAAAGGCAGTCCCAAAAAAATTTTAAGACTTGCTTTAGTAGGCCTTTTAGGTGTTTTGTGTTTGCTGGTGGCTGCTGTAATATGTATGTTAGTTTCCGGCGATACCTCAATAGGAAATTTGGGCAACAGTGCTTTGGATAATCATAAATACGATATGCTGATTATTATGCTTACCGTAACTACTTTGGGAATTGCGTTATCGTTTGTGAAAAAAATTAGAGAGACCGCATGCGTATATCAGTTAGGAATGTATATGAT
>CASEPJ010000162.1 GCA_949289715.1 uncultured Clostridia bacterium | reverse complement strand
TCTCTAACTGTTGCACTTAACTTGACAATTCATCGTTTTATTAAAATCGTTTAAAAATATTATTGTGCTCTCGTAATCAATGTGATTTTGCCGTTTTCGAGTCCGCATGCGCCGAGTTCGTATGAAACGGGGTCGGAAGTGTTGTCGGTAATTTTACCTATTGAACCTAAATTGTTTATGCCTTTAACAAATAAATTTCCTAATTCTATGTTAAGCTCGGAAATGGAAAAGGCGTTTTCCCCGCCGGAGAGAGATAAAATTGCATTTAATAATGTATTTGATATTTCAGTCGATTGTCCGTTTATGCTAATAGTACCTTCTTGTGATTGCAAAACACCTTCGTCTGTAACCGAAAGATTTACGTTTGCGGTAATATAAAGGGTGTTTCCTAATTGTGCGAAGGGAATTGCTGATGAAATTGCTTCTTTTATTTCGGTAATGTCTATACTTAAAACTATACTTGCATAATAATTACCTTCGGTATCGGAAAGTATTTTTACGCTTCTTACCCTTGCGTTATATTCGCTTAACGTATTGTTTTCGGAAGCGGAGGATAAAATTTCATCGTAAATTACGGCTATTTGCTGTTCGGTAAATACTAATTCTTGCATACTTTCGGTATAAAGAGGGGAATCTCCTATAATATCGGCCCAAACAATTTCGCCGCCGGAACCTTCTAACGAGGTGTAATTGCTTAAATTATTGGTTGTGATGGTTTTATCTTCATATGTTGGAGGGTCGATTACAATTTGAGATTCGTCGACTTCGCCTGTCAATGACTTAAACGCATCCAATAAATCCTTTATTTTATAATCGCCCAAGCCCAAGTCGTTTATGGTTTTTCCTTCCATTATTTCTATGTCGCCTAAACCTAATTTGTTTAACGTTACGTTGTTAAAAGCCCATACCAACGTTAAAACGAAAACGATAAGTACGAGTATTGTTACCAAAAGACTGAACAGACAGCCGAAACAACCCTTTCTCCTTGCCATATTTACTCCTTCTTCAAAAATTGTTGATTATATAGTTAATTTAATTCAAATTACAAAATTATAAAGCACAAAATAAAACTACCGACAGAATTATAAAAAATCTATCTTCGGTTATTTTATTTATTCTCATTATTCGTTAATTGCTACAATAAGATATTGTCGTTAATTATTAAAACAAAAGTAAATTAGCTTGCTTAAGTTTTAATAAATATTTACTGAAAATTTATTGCAAAATTTTTTTGCAATGAGGGAATAAAGAAAAATAATTCTATTAGTTTAGCAGAAAATATTATATTTTATAGCCGATATTTTATGTAAAACTTTAAGACAGTGAATATATTTTCCCCTTTCGCTCGCAGATAGAAATAATCTCTTTTATATCATTTTCTTATTATTATAATACTAATTTAATTAAAAAATGTCAATAATTTTATGTGAAAATGGCTAAAAAAGACTTGTTTGTGGTAAAATGTATTGATACTTTAACGTTTATATAAAAAAAACGTAAAAATAACCTGTTTTTTTAAAAAAATATGCTTAAAACCTTAAAAATGTTTGACATTTATGTAATAATATTGTAGAATACTCGTTGCGTGAGAATTCTCTCGCATTATTTTGTGTTGAAAAAAACACGAAATCAGGGAAAAATGCTGGAACAAATTAAAGATTTAATAAAAAAACATAACAAAATCATAGGTGCGAACCAAGTTAAAAAAGCTATTTCAGATGGCACTGTCAGGTGTGTGATAGTGGCTCTTGATTGCGACTACGGTTTAAGACAATCGCTGGTTGCTTTGGCGGAAAAAAACGATGTCGAAGTAATCTATGTGCCGCATAAGACGGAGTTGGGCTTCGCTTGCGGTATTGAAGTTGCCGCTTCCGTGGTTGCGCTATATTAATTCTTGATAAAAAAATGTTAGGGTTGAAACAGTTTTTTATTGAAGAACCGCAAAAATATGTTTTATTTTTCAGGAGGTTTATTTAATGCCAACAATTAATCAGCTTGTAAGAAAAGGCAGACAGAAGGTCGAATTCAAATCGGCTTCTCCTATTTTGGATGAATGTCCGCAAAAGAGAGGAGTTTGTCTTTCGGTAACCACTACTACACCTAAAAAACCTAACTCGGCATTAAGAAAAATTGCAAGAGTTAAATTAACCAATAAAATGGAAGGTACAGTTTATATCCCCGGAATCGGTCATAATTTGCAGGAGCACAGCGTTGTTCTTGTAAGGGGCGGCAGGGTTAAAGATCTTCCCGGTGTACGTTACCACATTATAAGAGGCGCATTGGATACTGCCGGAGTTGCAAAGAGAAATCAGGCGAGATCCAAATACGGTGCCAAAAAACCTAAATAATTTTTAAGGAGGATTTTTACTTATGCCAAGAAGAGGCGGAGTTCCAAAAAGAGACGTACTTCCCGATCCTGTGTATAACAGTAAGGTAGTTACGAAATTAATAAATCAAATAATGATGGACGGAAAGAGAGGTACCGCACAAAAAATAGTGTACGGTGCTTTCGAAATGGTCAATGAAAAAACAGGCACGGACGCTTTGGAAGCTTTTACCAAAGCTCTCGATAACATTATGCCGGTATTGGAAGTTAAAGCAAGAAGAGTGGGAGGTTCCACTTATCAGGTTCCGTTGGAGATTTCTCCGGTAAGACGCCAGACATTGGGTATTAGATGGCTTGTTGCAAGTGCAAGAAAGAGAAACGAAAAAACTGCAAAAGAGCAACTTGCAGGAGAACTGATGGATGCTTTGAATAATGCAGGCGGAGCAGTAAAGAAAAAAGAAGAAACACACAGAATGGCGGAAGCGAACAGAGCATTCGCTCATTACCGCTGGTAATTTGGAGGGTATATGCCAAGACAGATCAGCTTAGAAAAAACCAGAAACATAGGTATTATGGCCCATATAGATGCCGGAAAAACCACCACTACCGAAAGAATTTTATTCTATACCGGTCGTGTGCATAAAATCGGCGAAACTCACGAAGGTGCCGCTACCATGGACTGGATGGCTCAGGAACAGGAAAGAGGAATAACGATTACCTCGGCTGCTACCACCACCCACTGGAGAGAACACAGAATAAATATAATAGATACTCCCGGGCACGTTGATTTTACCGTTGAGGTAGAAAGATCATTGAGAATTTTGGACGGAGCGGTTGCTTTGTTTTGTGCAAAAGGCGGGGTTGAACCTCAATCGGAAACGGTTTGGCGCCAAGCAGATAAATATGGTGTTCCCCGTTTGGCTTTTGTAAATAAAATGGATATTTTGGGTGCAAATTTCTATAATGCCGTTTCAATGATGAAAACCCGTTTGAAAGCAAATGCCATGCCCATAGTTCTTCCTATAGGAAAGGAAGATACTTTTAAAGGAATAATAGATTTAATCAATAATAAAGCATTATATTACGAAGATGATTTGGGTACAAAAATAAGAGAAGCGGAAATACCCGAAGACATGAAAGAAATTGCTCAAAAATATCGTGGTGAATTGGTTGAGTTTCTTGCAGAACAAGACGATGCTTTGATGGAAAAATATTTCGAAGAGGGCGATTTAAGTCTTGATGAAATCAAATCCACTTTAAGAAAAGCAACCATAGCTATGAAAGTTGTTCCCGTTTTATGCGGTACGGCTTACAGAAATAAAGGTATTCAAGAGCTTTTGGACTGCATTGTCGATTATCTACCTTCTCCTTTGGATGTACCTAACGTCAAAGGCGTAAATTTAAAGGGCGAAGAGGAAGAGAGAGAAACTTCCGACGAAGCTCCCTTCTCGGGACTTGCTTTTAAAATCATGGCAGACCCGTTTGTAGGTAAACTTGCATTTTTCAGGTGCTATTCCGGTACTTTGTCTACAGGCGTTACCGTATTAAACTCCACTAAAGATAAAAAAGAAAGAATTGGTAGACTGATAAGAATGCACGCAAACAACAGAGAAGACATTAACGAAATTTATGCCGGAGATATTGCAGCCATAATAGGTTTGAAAGATACTACAACCGGTGACACTCTTTGTGCTATAAATCATCCTATAATACTTGAAAGTATGGAATTCCCGGATCCGGTTATTAAAGTCGCAATTGAACCTAAAACCAAAAACGGTCAAGAAAAAATGACGCTTGCTTTAATAAAACTTGCGGAAGAAGATCCTACTTTTAAAACTTATACTGATCAGGAAACAGGTCAAACAATTATTGCTGGTATGGGCGAATTGCATTTGGAAATAATAGTTGACAGATTGTTAAGAGAATTCAAAGTTGAAGCAAACGTAGGTGCGCCTCAAGTTGCTTTCAGAGAAACAATCAGACAGGCTGTCGATGCCGAAGGCAAATATATCAAACAGTCGGGCGGTAAAGGGCAATACGGACATTGTAAAATTCATCTCGAACCTCTCGAGCCGGGTACAGGATATCAATTTGTGGATGCAACCGTTGGTGGTTCTATCCCGAAAGAATATATACCTGCTATCGATAACGGTATTCAGGAAGCTGCCAAAAACGGTATTCTTGCGGGCTATGAGTGTGTTGATTTCAAAGTTACCGTTTACGACGGTAGTTATCACGAAGTAGACTCTTCCGAAATGGCATTTAAAATTGCTGGTTCTATGGCTTTCAAAGACGGTGTTGCAAAAGCTAAACCCGTTTTGTTAGAGCCTATAATGAAAGTAGAAGTTTCTATGCCGGAAGAATATTTAGGTGATGTTTTAGGCGGCATCAACTCCAGAAGAGGACAGGTTCTCGGTATGGAAGAAGTCAACGGTTCGCAGATTATTCATGCAGACGTACCTTTGGCAGAAATGTTTGGTTATGCTACCGACTTAAGATCGACTACTCAGGGAAGAGGAAGCTTTACGATGCAATTCTCACACTATTATGAAGTTCCTAAGAGTATTTCGGAAAAAATCATTAAAAAAGATTGATTTATTCTATTTTAAGAGGTGTGAAAACTTATTATCGTTTAATCGATAATTTCGTTGCCAACCTCTTAAAAATCTTCTTAAAAAAAGATTGACAATAAAATAAAATTATAATATAATATTAAAAAATCTATCATTAAAAAACAATTTGCTTAATTGGAGGAAATTTAATAATGGCAAAGACAAAGTTTGAAAGAACTAAACCGCATGTTAACATCGGAACAATCGGTCACGTTGACCATGGTAAAACCACTTTAACTGCTGCAATTTCAATGTATTGTGCAGGTCACGGTCATGCTAAGACCCAGATGAAATATGATGAAATCGATAAAGCACCTGAAGAGAGAGAAAGAGGTATTACCATTAATACCGCTCACGTTGAGTATGAAACCGATTCAAGACACTATGCTCACGTTGACTGCCCCGGGCATGCCGACTATGTTAAAAACATGATAACCGGTGCCGCACAAATGGACGGTGCTATTCTTGTTGTTGCTGCAACCGACGGACCTATGCCTCAGACAAGAGAACACATTCTTCTTGCTCGTCAGGTTGGTGTTCCGTATATTGTAGTATTTATGAATAAATGTGACCAAGTTGATGATCAAGAACTTCTCGATTTGGTTGAAATGGAAATGAGAGAACTTCTTTCTTCTTATGAATTCCCGGGAGATGATATTCCTTTCGTTAAAGGATCTGCTTTAAAAGCTATGGAAGCTTGTCTTGCAGGAAACTACGATTGCGACGATACAAAATGTATTAAAGAACTTCTCGATACCGTTGATTCATATATTCCTACTCCTCAAAGAGATGTTGAAAAACCTTTCCTTATGCCTGTTGAAGACGTGTTTACTATTACAGGTCGTGGAACGGTTGCTACCGGTAGAGTAGAAAGAGGTAGATTAAAACTTTCAGAAGAAGTAGAAATAGTTGGTATGGGCGAAACAAGAAAAACAGTTGTTACCGGTATTGAAATGTTCAGACAGTTGCTTGACTATGCTGAAGCAGGCGATAATATCGGTGCATTGCTTAGAGGTATTCAAAGATCTGATATCGAAAGAGGCCAGGTTCTTGCAAAACCAGGAACAATCAATCCTCATACAAAATTCGAAGCTCAGGTTTATGTATTGAAGAAAGACGAAGGCGGAAGACATACACCTTTCTTCAACGGTTACAGACCTCAGTTCTATTTCAGAACGACAGACGTTACCGGAACAATTGAATTACCTAAGGGTGTTGAAATGGTTATGCCAGGTGATAATATCGATATGGTTATCGACCTCGTTAAACCTATCGCTATAGAAGAAGGTCTTTCGTTCTCTATAAGAGAAGGCGGCAAAACAGTTGGTGCAGGTATTGTTTCCAAGATTGATAAATAATTAATTCTGAAATAACAAAGCCGTACTGCTTTAGTACGGCTTTGTTGGCATTATTGCATTTAAATATACAGAATTTGTTTTTTTGTCTTCAAATGTTTGACAATTTTTTTGTTATGTGATAAAATTGTTAAGCTGTTTTATTTTCAGGAGGTTTTTATATGAGAACCAGAATAACTATGGCTTGTACCGAATGCAAGCAAAGAAATTACGATACAATGAAAAACAAAAAAAATGACCCGGATCGTATCGAATTTAAAAAATATTGCAAGTTCTGTAAAAAACATACAGTTCACAAGGAAGGAAAATAAGTATTAAGGAGTAGCTTATATGAGCGATAATGCACAAACCGCTTCGGCAAAGTCTTCAAAAAACAAAAAACCTAATGTTTTTGTAAGAATGGGACGTGCCATTAAGCGTTTTTTCAGGGAGATATTTTCCGAACTTAAAAAGGTATCCTGGCCGGGATTCAAAAAGGTATTAACTCAAACAGGCGTTGTTATTACGGTAGTAATTATATGGTTGCTTGTTATTTTTGGTTTTGATACTTTAATGACTTTTCTTCTTAATTTATTAAGAGGATTAGCTTAATAATCTGAGTCTTGAACGGAGGAGGGGAAACTTCCCCCTTTTTAGTGTATGAATAATATAGTTGACGAAGAAGTTAAATGGTATGCCCTCCATACATATTCCGGTTATGAGAATATGGTAAAGGATAATATCGAAAAATTAATTGAAAATAACGGATTGCAGGACCAGATTCTCGATTTGAAAATTCCTACGGTTGATACCATTGAGGAAAAAGCAAACGGAAAGAAAAAGGTAGTGGCAAGACGTCTTTTTCCTTGCTATTTATTAATTAAAATGCGTTATTCCAACGAACTTTGGTTTTTAATAACCAATACCAGAGGGGTTACGTGTTTCTGCGGACCGGGAGGAAGACCCGTTGCGTTGACCGACGAAGAAGTTCGCAGGTGGCAGCTTGAAGATGTTATTTCCGAAATCGATGTTGAGGTGGGCGATAACGTAAAAATAATTTCCGGTTCGTTGGAAAATCAAGTCGGAATTGTGGAAAGTATAGATCTTGAACATCAAAAAGTTAAAGTTAAAGTTACTTTTATGGGCAGAGAAATGCCTGTTGACATGAATTTCAGTCAGATAGAAAAAATAAATTTATAATAATAAAAAATCCCTTTTAGAGAGGGAATTAATAAGGATATAATTAATTATATCATATAAAGTGGGAGGAAGGTAAAATTTTAAATGCGTTCCGCTTAAAACCACATATGGAGGTATTAAAATGGCTAAGAAAGTTACTGCTGTAGTTAAACTTCAGCTCGAAGCCGGTAAAGCAACCCCCGGGCCGCCTGTCGGTTCTTCGTTAGGCCCGCACGGTATCAATATTCCGGCATTTACCAAGGAATTTAACGAAAAGACCGCATCTCAACCCGGTATGGTTATTCCGGTAATAGTTACCATATATCAGGACAGATCCTTTTCTTTGGAATTCAAAACACCGCCGGCTGCTGTTCTTATTAAGAAGGCTTGCAAGATAGAAAGCGGTTCGGGTCGTCCCAACAGAGATAAAGTTGCAAAATTAACCAAAGCTCAGCTCGAAGAAATAGCAAAGGTCAAAATGCCCGATTTAAATGCGGCAAGTTTGGAAGCTGCTATGAGCATGATAGCCGGAACCGCCAGAAGCATGGGCGTTACGGTTGAGGAATAAGTGGGAGATTGAAAAATCGTTTGTACCACAAGGAGGTTTTAAATGAAAAATGCTAAAAAATATGTCGATAGCTGTAAATTAATCGAAAAATCCAAACAATACGATGTTAACGAAGCGTTGGCATTATGTGTTGAAACGGCTAAAGCAAAATTTGACGAAACAATAGAATTACACGTTACTTTAGGTGTTGACCCAAGACACGCAGACCAACAGGTTAGAGGTGTTGTCGTTCTTCCAAACGGAACGGGTAAAAAAGTTAAAGTTCTTGTTATAGCAAAAGGCGAAAAAGCAGACGAAGCACAGGCTGCCGGTGCCGATATTGTCGGTGCAGAAGATATTATACAAAAAATTCAAACTCAGAATTGGTTTGATTTCGATGTATGTATTACCACTCCTGATATGATGGGTATGGTAGGTCGTATAGCAAGAATACTCGGACCTAAAGGTTTAATGCCTAACCCTAAGTCGGGAACCGTTACAACCGATATAACCAAGGCCGTTAACGATGTAAAAGCAGGTAAAGTTGAGTACAGAGTAGATAAAACAGCTATAATTCATTGTCCCATAGGAAAAAAATCTTTCGGCGCAGAAAAACTGGCAGAAAACTATTCTACATTAATGGAAGCTATTATTAAAGCAAAACCGGCTTCCGCAAAGGGACAATATATTAAAAATATTACCGTTGCTTCTACAATGGGTCCAGGAATTAAGGTAAAAAATAACTAATAAAAGATAACAATTTAATAATTAAGCTTTTTTGAAAAGTCGAAGACAGCAAGTATTCTATTTGAATTTAAATACGCTTGCCGAGATTTCAATCAAACCGAATTGTACGGCTCTTGAAACTGTCATGACTTTCAGGAGCTTTTTTATATCCGCTCTTTTATAAAGAGAAATTTAACAGGAGGTATAAAATGTCAGCAACAATCGAACTAAAAAAACAACAGGTAGAACAAATTGTTGAAAAAATTAAAGCATCAAAATCTGTTGTATTGGTTGATTATGCAGGGTTGACCGTTAAAGAGGATACCGAACTTCGTACTAACTTCAGAAAAAGCGGAGTTGAATATAAAGTTTTGAAAAATACTTTAATAAAACGTGCTTTTAACCAATTAGGTTACAACGAATTCGATAACAGTTTAAACGGTACCACCGCAGTTGCGTTCGGTATTGAAGACGCCGTATCCGGTGCAAAAGTTATTTCCGACGCTATCAAAAAATACAATAAAATGGCAATTAAATGCGGTTTGCTCGACGGTGCTTATCTTGATGAAAACGGTGTTAAAGTATTGTCAACCATTCCTTCAAAGGAAGTTTTGGTTGCAAGATTGTTAGGTGTATTAACCGCACCTATGAGAAATCTCGCAGTCGTTGCAAATATGATTGCGGAAAAACAAAATGCATAAAAAATAACGGAGGATTTTCAAAATGGCAGATATTGCAAAATTTATAGAAGAAGTTAAAAGTATGACAGTTCTTGAGCTTAACGAATTGGTAAAAGCTCTCGAAACAGAATTTGGTGTAAGCGCAGCAGCTTTGGCAGTTGCAGCACCTGCAGCAGGCGGAGCAGAAGCAGCACCCGTTGAAGAAAAAACCGAATTCGATGTAGTATTAAAAGCAGCCGGAGCTAATAAAATAGCTGTTATCAAAGTTGTAAGAGAAGTTACTTCATTAGGTTTGAAAGAAGCTAAAGACTTGGTTGACGGAGCTCCCAAAACTCTTAAAGAAGGCGTTCAGAAAGCAGAAGCAGAAGAAATCGCTAAAAAACTTAAAGATGCAGGAGCAGAAGTTGAAGTTAAATAAGTTTCAACCGATTTTCTGTTAAATTAAAGGATAAACCGCACATTATTATGTGCGGTTTTTACTTTTGTTTTATTGATTTATTTTTTATTGATTAATTATATTTTAGTGTTGATTTTTGATTATTATTTATTTGATAATTATTGTTTATTAATCGTTGTCTAAGGGGCATTAAACGAATAACTACGATATGATAAAAGATTAAATTAATCCGATTCGGTATCTATATTTTTCGGCAATTTTTCTACAGTTATAAATTTAATTCTATGTGAATTGACGTCAGTTACCGTAACTTTCAAATTATCGGAAACAAAACTGTCCCCTCTTACGGGCATTTTTTCTAACTTTTCTGTAATCCATCCGTTTAAATTAATTATTTTTTCGCTTTCCGAAATTTCAAAAAATTTGCAGAATTCATCAAAGGTAACTTCGCAATTTACAATATATTTGTTTTCACCGATTTTTTTAAAAAATTCTGTAATATCGTCATGTTCGTCCCAAATTTCACCTACCAATTCTTCCAAAATATCTTCCATGGTAACTATACCGAGTGTTCCTCCGTATTCATCGAGAACAACGGCGATATGTGATTTTGCGTTTTGCAATTTTTTGAGCAAATTGCTGATTTTTTCCCACCTGTGAATAAATAAGGGCGGCGTTATGAGTTCTTCGAGTGATTTGTCGCTTAAACCGTCCTTAGTGTAAAAATCTTTGATGTTTAAAATACCTACAATATTATCTATATCGTATTTATAAATTAAAAGTCTTGAAAATTTGCTGGAATAGAATAATTGAGCTGTTTCTTCTTTGTTTGCAGTAATGGGGAGAGCTTCCAAATCGACTCTGTGAGTTAATATTTCTTCTGCTGTTAAATCGGTAAATTCTATAGCGTTTCTTAATAAATTGCCTTCGTTTTTGTCTATACTTCCTTCTTCCTGGACTTCATCTACAAACATCAATAATTCTGCCTGCGATATTTTGTTGTCTTCTTTCGGCTTCAAGAAGAAAGAAAGAAATTTTTTCCACAACATAAACAAATAGTTAAGCGGCAATAAAATCCAAATTAAAAATTGAATAAAAGGCGCTGCGAAAAGACAAAATTTCTCAGGAAAATCTTTTGCAATGCTTTTGGGCGAAACTTCTCCGAATATAAGTACGACTATGGTGATTACAATGGTTGACAGGGTAGCGCCGATATCACCGTAGGCATTTACGAACAATACCGTTCCGATTGAAGCAACGGCAATATTGACTATGTTGTTACCTATTAATATGGTGGAAATCAATTGATCGTATTTCGCCGATAATGAAAGG
>CASEPJ010000161.1 GCA_949289715.1 uncultured Clostridia bacterium | reverse complement strand
TGTTGCAGGAAACAGCGTCCGTGTTGAAAAATTTCCTCCGGAGAATTTAAAATTTAAAAGGACAGAGAGGGTATAATTTATGCTTAATATCGCATTGCCGAAAGGCCGATTGGGAGAAAAAGTATATGCAATGCTGAAAAATGCCGGATATTTTTGTGAAGAACTTGTTAAAGATAGCAGAAAATTAATTTTTACCGACGAGAAAAACGGAGTTAATTATTTTTGGGTTAAACCTTCCGATGTATCTATTTATGTAGAATACGGTGCCGCCGATATAGGAGTGGCAGGTAAAGACATTTTGCTTGAAAGCAATGCTGATGTATATGAACTATTGGATTTAAAAATCGGCAAATGCCGTATGGCGGTTGCGGCAAAAACCGATTACAGGGAAGATATGTCCCGTCCGCTGAAAGTAGCTACAAAATTTGTTAACATTGCAAAAAATTTTTATGCGGAAAAAAACAGGGAGATTGATATTATAAAACTTTCCGGTTCTATTGAGCTTGCCCCCATATTGGGATTATCTGACGTTATAGTAGATATTGTGGAAACAGGAACTACGTTAAAAGAAAACAATTTACATGTAATAGAAGAAATTTTACCCATAAGTGCAAGACTTATAGCAAATAAAGCTCATTATAAATTTAATAAAGCGGAAATCGATGCTATGTTGGAAAAATTGCAAAAGGAGATTGTCAATGATTAAAATTTTTAAAGATTTCGAACTCGGCGAAATTTTGAATAGAAATTTAAAGACCTACGATGAATACGAAAATACTGTAAAAGATATCATTGCAAACGTTATAAAAAATAAAGACGATGCTTTAAAATATTATTCGGAAAAATTCGACGGTGCCGTATTGGACAATTTAGAAGTAACAAGAGAAGAATTCGAAGAAGCAGAAAAATCCGTTTCTTGCGAAATGAAAAAAATTTTAAATACGGCAAAAGAGAATATAACGGAATTTCATAAAAAACAGTTAAAAAAAGGCTTTAGAATCAACAAAGAAGGGGGCATAGTTTTAGGACAAAAATATACTCCCATAAAAAAAGCCGGAATATATGTACCCGGAGGCACGGCAAGTTATCCTTCCACAGTGCTGATGAATGTTTTGCCTGCAAAAATTGCCGGCGTTGAAGAAATCGTAGTTGTTACGCCGGTAAAAAAGGACGGAAAGGTTAAACCGGAAGTTTTATATGCCGCACAAATAGCAGGAGCAAACAGAGTATTTAAAATAGGCGGTGCGCAAGCTATTGCCGCTTTGGCTTACGGTACAAATACCGTTCCCAAAGTCGATAAAATCACAGGACCCGGCAATATATTCGTTGCGCTCGCAAAAAGGCAGGTTTACGGAATTGTCAGTATAGACATGATTGCAGGACCCAGCGAAATTTTGATAATCGCCGACGACACCGCAAACCCCAAATATGTGGCAGCCGATTTGCTTTCTCAAGCGGAACACGATAAACTCGCTTCTCCTGTTTTAATTACAAACAGCATCGATTTAGCAAAAAAGGTTCAAAAGGAAATAGAAATTCTTTTGAGCGAATCGATAAGAGGGGAAATTGCAAAAGCCTCAATAGATGAAAACGGAAAAATCATTATTTCGAAAAGCATAGAGGAAGCAATTGATATTTCCAACGAAATCGCTCCCGAACATTTGGAAATTTGTGTGGAAAATGCTTTTGAGTATTTAGATAAAATTGTAAATGCAGGTTCTATATTTTTAGGTAAATATACGCCCGAAGCGTTGGGAGATTATTATGCGGGGCCTAACCATACCTTACCTACCAGCGGAAGTGCAAAATTTTCTTCCCCTTTGTCGGTGGATGATTTTTTGAAAAAATCCTCCTATATATATTATCCGAAAGAGCAGTTGGAAAAAGTTAAGGACGATATTGCCACATTTGCAGAATGCGAAGGTTTATATGCGCATGCCAATTCGGTATTAATCCGCTTCGAAAAAGATAAAAAGTAAAATTTTCGATTATTTAAACATTACAGATTTTGCGAAATGAATTGCAGGGAAATACTAACTAAAGTTTTAGTTTATAATATAAATTAGTAGTATAAAATTCAATTTGAATTTAATTTTAATAAAAAATGTATATTTGTTTTTTTGTTTTTGAAATAAATGTTTATACGTTTTAAAAATAATATTTCAATATTATTTCAGAGGAAATTATGAGCAGATTTTTAAGCAATGAATTATCAAAACTTGCGCCTTATGTTCCGGGTGAGCAACCTCAGGATAAAAAATATATAAAATTAAACACTAACGAATCTCCTTTTGCGCCTTCCGACGAGGTCATTAAAGCGTTGAACAAAGAGGAAGTTTCAAAACTAAATTTATATTCCGACCCGGAAGCAAAAAATCTTATTAAAGCTGCAGCAAATTATTATAACATAGAAGAAAATTATATAATTGCCGGAAACGGATCGGATGAAATTTTAGCTTTTATTTTTAAAGCCTTTTTCAATTCGAATAAGGGAGTAGCCTGTCCCGAAATCAGCTATGGTTTCTATCCCGTTTTCTGCAATCTTTTTAATATAAAATATATTTCCGTACCTTTGAAAGAGGATTTTAGCATAGACGTTAACGATTATGCGAATATTTGCGATAATGTGGTAATTGCCAACCCCAATGCGCAGACCGGCATTAAATTGTCTTTTAACGATATTAAAAAATTAGTAAGTCAAAGCAGTGAGCGTTTAGTTGTAATAGACGAGGCGTATGTGGATTTCGGTGCCGAAAGTGCTGTTCCCTTAATAAAAGAATTCGACAATTTAATTGTAGTTTCCACTATGTCAAAGTCCCGTTCGCTTGCGGGTGCAAGAGTAGGTTTTGCTTTTGCAAACAGCAGTTTAATTGCGGACTTGAATACCGTAAAATTTTCTTTTAATCCTTATAATATAAACAGGTTAAGTATGATTGCTGCTCAAAAAGCTTTAGAAGACAGAGAATACTTTAAATTTTGCGTAAACGAAATTATAAAAAACAGAGAATTTATAGTTGATTTTCTTAAAGAGGAAGGATTTAAAGTTTTGCCTTCTTCGGCTAATTTTGTTCTTGCGGAAACTAATGTAATAAGCGGTGAAAATTTATATTTGAAATTAAAAGAAGAGGGTGTACTCGTTCGTCATTTCAAAGATGAAAAAATCAATAATTTTATTAGAATAACCATTGGCTCTTTAGAAGAAATGAAAATATTTGCACAAAAAGTAAAAAAAATAATCGAGGAGTATAAAATATGAGAATATCGGAAATGGTCAGAACAACTAACGAAACGGATATATCTTTAAAATTAAATTTGGACGGTACAGGCAGATACAATATAATAACCGATTGCGGATTTTTCAAGCATATGATGGAACTTTTTACCAAACACGGCAATTTCGATATTGATTTATGCTGTAAAGGAGACAGCGAAGTGGATTATCATCATACTGTGGAAGACGTAGGCATTACATTGGGTAAGGCATTTAAGGAAGCTTTAAAAGATAAAAAAGGGATTTACCGTTATGCCGATATTATATTGCCTATGGACGAGTCTTTAATTTTATCCGCAGTGGATATCAGCGGTAGAAGCTATTTGAATTTTGACGTTGATTTTCCAGAGGATTATAAAATAGGCGATTTCGATGCCGAATTGGTAAAGGAGTTTCTGCTTGCGTTTGTAAGAAATGCGGAAATTACTTTACACGTTATAAAAATAAGAGGGGAAAATAATCATCACATTGCCGAGGGAGTGTTTAAAGCGGTGGCAACAGTTATGAAACAAGCGGTTTCTATAGACGAAAAAAATAAAAACGCTCTTCCTTCCACGAAAGGAGTAATTTAATGATAGCGATTATAGATTACGGAGTAGGAAATTTATTTTCCCTTTCTTCGTCTTTGAATTATTTGGGTATCGACAATATAGTTACTTCTAATAAAGACGTTATTAAAAATTCATCGCACATTATATTGCCCGGAGTAGGAGCTTTCAAGGACGCATATTTAAAGTTAGAAGAATGCGATATGGTGAATATTTTAAAGGAAGAAGTAAAAAAAGGTAAGCCTCTTTTGGGAATCTGCCTCGGAATGCAATTACTGTTTGAAAGAAGTTTCGAATACGGCGAACATAAAGGGCTTTCTTTAATAAAAGGCGATGTAGTATCGATTTCGAAAGATTTGAACGAACCTTTAAAAGTACCACATATGGGTTGGAATTCTTTGACGTTTAAAAAACCTTCTTCCATATTTAAATATAACAAAGAAGGCGATTACGTGTATTTTGTTCATTCATATTATGCAAAAAATTGCAGTGAAAGCATAACGGCAGTTTCAAATTATGGAATCGATTTGACCGCCGCAGTGCAAAACAATAATATTTTCGGCACACAGTTTCATCCAGAGAAAAGCGGAGAAACGGGGCTTAAAATGTTGAAAGCTTTTTCGGAGGTGGTTTAATGGAGATTTATCCTGCTATAGATTTAAAAGACGGCAAAGCCGTAAGATTGACTCAAGGTGATTATAATAAAATGGATGTTTATTCAAACGACCCAGTTTCGGTTGCGCTTCATTTTAAATCCTGTAACGCCACAAATTTGCATTTAGTTGATTTAGACGGAGCGAAAGACGGTAATACAAAAAATTTCGACAGCATTAAAAATATAATTGAGTCAAGCGGTCTTTTTACTCAGGTAGGCGGCGGAATAAGAAATTTGGATAGAATAGAACAATATTTAAATTGTGGTGTTTCAAGGGCTATTTTAGGTTCCGTTGCCGTTGAGAATTTTAATGTGGTAGAAGATGCCGTAAAAAAATTCGGAGATAAAATTGCCGTTGGCGTAGATGCAAAAGAAGGAAAAGTTGCAATTCATGGGTGGAAAGTCGTAACCGATACCGATTCTATTGAATTTTGCATGAAATTGCAGGACAGCGGTGTTAAAACAATTATTTATACCGATATTTCAAAAGACGGTACGCTGCAAGGCACAAATTTAAATATTTATGAAAAACTTGCATTAATAAAAGGACTCAACGTTATAGCTAGTGGCGGAATAACCTTTTATGAAGAAATAGATAAGTTGAAAAGTTTTAATATATACGGTGCAATACTCGGCAAAGCATTGTATACAGGCCGTCTCGATCTGGCTGAAGTAATCGAAAGAAATAAGAGATAATATGCTTGCAAAGAGAATAATTCCCTGTTTGGATATTAAAAACGGAAGAGTGGTAAAAGGTAAAAATTTCGAAAATTTGAAAGATGTGGAAAGTCCCGTGGAACTTGCCGAATTTTATAATCTTTCCGGTGCGGACGAACTCGTATTTTATGACATAACCGCTTCTTTTGAGGAAAGAAAACTTTTTACGGATATTCTGACTCAGGTAGCAAATAAAATTTTTATTCCGTTAACCGTAGGGGGAGGAATTAATTCTATTGCCGATTTCGACCGTGTTTTAAAATGCGGTGCCGATAAAGTTAGTGTAAATTCGGGAGCAATAAATAACCCGCATTTGATTGGAGAAGCGGCAAAAAAATACGGCGATCAATGCGTAGTATTGTCTATGGACGTGAAAAGAACAAACGGTAAGTTTACTGTATATTCAAAAGGGGGTAGAATTAATACGGGTATCGATGCGATAGAGTGGGCTTACAGAGGACAGGAAGAGGGAGCAGGCGAACTTGTTTTAAATAGTATAGATACCGACGGAGTTAAAAAAGGTTTTGATTTGGATATGTTGGATAAAATTTGTGAAAAATTATCTATTCCTGTAATAGCTTCGGGCGGGGCGGGCTGTATAGAGGACTTTGTGGATTTATTTAAAAATGTTCCCAAAGTTGATGCAGGACTTGCCGCATCTATATTTCATTTTAAACAGGTAGATATTAAACAATTAAAAAACACTTTAATTAAAAACGGTATTTTGATGAGAATATGATAGTTTAATGAAAAAATAACGTTTTAATTTATGTTTTATTCGGATATTTTCTTATAAAATATTGTGTTTTAAAAATGCGGAGAGTAATATTTAACGGAAAAATGTTTATGGAAATTAATATAAAATAAATTTATATTTATTATTATAATTTTTTAAATATAATTTATTATGCTAAAGGAGATATTATGTTAGACATAGAAAAATTAAAATTTGACGAAAACGGACTTATTCCTGCAGTCGTACAGGATGTCTACAGTAAAGAAGTTTTAACCGTTGCCTATATGAATAAAGAAAGTTTAAAAATAAGTATGGAAAAAAAATTGACTTGTTTTTATTCACGCTCCAGAAAAACTCTTTGGTTAAAGGGAGAAACATCGGGCAATTTTCAACATATCGTCAGCATTAAAGCGGACTGCGATTATGATGCTCTTGTAATAGAAGTCAAAAAAGACGGGCCTGCCTGCCACTTAGGTACCGACAGCTGTTTTAACAATTTAGTATACTCCAACGAAGATATTAAAAGTTTTTCGTTCGATATGCTTTATGAATTAATAAAAGGCAGAAAAACGGAAAAAAAAGAAGGTTCTTATACATCCTATCTTTTTGAAAAAGGTCTCGATAAAATATTGAAAAAAGTAGGCGAAGAGAGTACGGAAGTGATAATTGCCGCCAAAGGCGGAGACAAAAACGAAACTGTATTTGAAATTTCCGACCTTGCTTATCATATTTTGGTTTTAATGGTAAACAATCAAATTACCATTGCCGAAATTATGGATGAACTTGCAAAAAGACATATAATAGACCATAAAGTAAAACAGGAGAAAATGCAATAGTGAGTTTTATTCGTTCTAACGTGCATACGCATACTTTGTTTTGCGACGGTTTAGACACTATGGAAGACATGATAATTTCAGCCGTTAAAAACAATTATGATACGCTGGGTTTTTCTTTTCATTCATATGTTTGTTTCGATACCGATAATTGCATAAAAAGCTATCCTTCTTATATTGAAGAATATAAAAGACTGAAAGTTTTATATGAAAACGAAATAAATCTTTTAAACGGTGTAGAACTCGATTTATTCGGCGAAAAACCCGATAATTACGATTTTATAATTGGTTCCGTCCATTATTTTAACGAAGGCGGAAAGTTTTATTCTGTGGACTATTCTCGTAAAGATTTTAAAAAAACTGTAGACAGTGTTTTTAACGGAAATGTTTATAAGGCAATAGAAGCATATTATTTAGAAGTTGAGTATATGATAAACAATTTGAAGCCCGATATTATAGGACATTTCGATTTAATTACGAGATTTAATAAAAACAATGATTTTTTTGACGAAAATTCATACGAATATAAAAAAATTCTCGAAAAAACATTGTTAAACATTCCTGATTATAAAACAGCCGAAATTAATTTGGGAAGATTTATAAAGGGGGAAGGGGATATTTATCCATCGCAAAATTTACTTTCTATGCTGAACGAAAAGCATTTTAAATTTATGCTATCGTTGGACGCCCACAGAAAAGAAGTTTTTTCCTTTGATTTTAAAGAAATTATAAAAAGACTGAAACAGTCGAATATAAAATCGTTATGCTGCTATAAAGGAAACAATTTGGTCGATTTTGAAATATAATAAAAATAAAAAAATAATTAATATTCATAAATTTTAAAATATTTTAACGATATAATTTTATTTTAACGTTTATTTGTAATTTTTTTATTTATGGTCAAATTTGTTAAATATTTAAAAATATATAATTGAATAAAAATTTATTATAGTTTAATTATATGAAAATATAAATAAAAATGTTTAAAAATCCTTTTTAAAATGCTTAAAGATAGCGTGTTTGTTAAATTAAAAATATTAAAAATTTATGAGTTTATATATTTGTGAGTTTATATAATAATTTATTAAGATTTTCGTTAAAATACGCCCGTTTTGCCTCACTTCTAATAAGGATTTTTTGCCGCAGAATAAGAATATAAGTAAAGTTTTGCGTAATATACCTTGCAAGCAAGGCAATTGCGTTTTTTTACTTTTTGTTATTTCGCTGTATAACGTTATCAAACAGACAGTAATTTAACGGAGTTATAATGCAACCAAAAAAACTTTTAATGGTAAAAAATTGAAACGAATTGCTTGTTTTGGTTTGCAAAAATTATGATAAAGAAAGAGAATGTTGGATAATTTTAAAGTGCGGCAGACCACAAAAAGATAATATGTTTCGGTATAAAAAGCAGTTTAAAAGCAATGTGTTTTGCTTGAATGGATAGTATTAACAAAACGCTTGAAAACGGAAACACCACTAAAAAATCAGCACCTAAAAAGTTTGCGGCAGGAACTCAATAAAGAGCGTTGCAGACGACTTGAAAAATTAGGATTAATGACGGAAGCAGGACGTGCCGTTTTACCCGATATGTCTGCAAATGCTTTTGTAATAGATAGCGAAATACTGACGGCGTTGAAAGAAAATAAAACAGTATGGAAAAACTTTAATTATTTTCCGCAATTGTATCAACGGGTACGCATAGACACAATTTAGATACAATTCAAATA
>CASEPJ010000160.1 GCA_949289715.1 uncultured Clostridia bacterium | reverse complement strand
TGAATTTACGTTAAAATTTAACGAAAAATCTAAAGATTATCATATTAAGAAATCATCAGAATATTTTAGAGAAATCATCAAATTTTCTGAAGTATTGAATTTTGATCATATGGAGTATATTCCGTATTCAATGTTAGAAATTAAAATAAATAAAAGTTTTGCAAAAAATTTGGATAATGTTTAAAAAAAATGATTTAGTAAAAGCATATATTTTATAATAGGTAAAAAGGAAATGTTATTTACCGAAGATAAAAGTGATTATACAATGTTTAATATTAACAATTATACATCAATAAATACGATACGATAAAACGATATTAATGCGACAACGGAAACGACAAATTTTCATC
Organism: uncultured Clostridia bacterium; assembly: GCA_949289715.1. Lineage (GTDB taxonomy): Bacteria > Bacillota > Clostridia > Christensenellales > CASEPJ01 > CASEPJ01. The sequence continues at coordinate 5,101 of CASEPJ010000160.1, read as the reverse complement.
ATCAAAAATTGGTAATATTAAGTCGGCAATATTGTAAATTTCAATCTTTGATGATATTTAATAAAAAGAAAATCACAATATGTAGCTATGTCGAGCGGGGGGCAGCGGTAGCAATGAGGAACTTTTAACGTATACAATTAACAGTACAGCTTATGTATATATAGAAATACATCAAGTAAGTAGGACGACGACTGATTATGTTAGTTTATGCTATATAATATCTTAAAACAAGGAGGAAATAAAATGAAAAAATTAATATGCGTTGTATTTTCTGTTTTGATTGCAATTGTATTTTTCACCGCATGCGATAAAAACAGTTGCGATTGCCCGAATTGTAAAGAATATGTTTCCTGCGAAATAGTAAAGTTTGCGGAATTCGGAGGCGTTTCTTCTCCCGATTCCGAAAAAGGTTTTGCTTATACCGTAAAATATACTAATACTTCGGGAAAAAAATTAACTTACAGAGAATTTGTAGGTTATAAAAAGAGTATATACGTTATAGGGCCGTCCGGCGTGGTAACCTGCGGCATCAGCGCCGGTTCTCCGGGCAATACGGAAAAAGTGGAAAAAGACTATAGTGAAGGATATACCGTTAATTTTTATCTTTCCGATTTAAAAACGAAAAACTATGAAAGCGGATATTACTCTCTTTTTGCGGACGGCAAGCTAATTTACACTATTTATTATATTGTCGAGTAAATTATTAACAATTAATTGAAATTATAATATGCAATATTGAATTTTATCGAGGATAAATAATTAATTAAATAATTTTTAATTTAATGTATTATTATTTTAAATATTCATTTGGTTAATGAATACGGATTAAAAATTGAATTTAAATATAGTATTACAATAAAAAAAAGGTTCAATAATTAATTGGGCCTTTTTTCTTGCTTTATTAGATAAACTTTGTCTATTTTAATTGATTTATATGCGGATATGTTGTATAATATAAAAGTAAAAATATTAAAAAGGATATTGTGTGCATTATGGTAACAGAAGAATGGAGCAAGTTTAAAAGCGGCAGCGATATTAGAGGCACTGCAGTAGACAGCGAGAAAGAACCGCTCGATTTGACCGATGAAAAGGTTAAAGCTTTTGCATCGGCTTTTGTTGTGTGGTTATCCGAAAAAACGGGCAAATCACCCGAAAAATTGGTTATTGCCGTAGGTCACGACAGCAGAATTTCCGCACCGAGACTTAAAGCCGACGTGTTGGAAAGTTTTGTTAACTCAGGTGCAAAAGTTTTTGACTGCGGATTGGCATCTACTCCCTCAATGTTTATGACCACGCAGGAAAAAATTACAGATACGGACGGCGCTTTGCAGCTTACGGCAAGTCATCATCCATATAACAAAAACGGATTGAAGTTTTTTACTAAAGACGGCGGACTTGAAGGCAGCGATATATCAACAATTATCGAATACGCAAGCGAAGGCAAAGTTCCTGCATTAAAACAGGGCAGTGTTGAAAAAATAGATTTTATGAAGACTTACAGCGAAAGTCTTGTAAATAAAGTCAGAAACGCCTGCGGCACCGAAAAACCTTTGAAAGGTTTTAAAATCGTTGTGGATGCAGGTAACGGTGCAGGCGGATTTTATGTAGAAAGAGTATTAAAACCTCTCGGTGCAGACACTTCTGGCAGTCAGTTTTTAGAGCCCGACGGAATGTTTCCCAATCATATTCCTAATCCGGAAAATAAAACGGCAATGGCGGCTATTTGTAAATGCGTAAAAGATAATAAAGCCGATTTGGGTTTGATTTTCGATACAGACGTAGACAGAGCTGGAGCTGTTTTTGCCGACGGAGAAGAAATTAACAGAAACAGGCTTATTGCCCTTATTTCGGCTATTTTGCTTGAAGAACATCCCGGTTCTACAATAGTAACAGACAGTGTAACGTCTGACGGTTTAAATGAATTTATAACTTTAAGAGGAGGGGTACATCACCGTTTTAAAAGAGGTTATAAAAACGTTATAAACGAAGCAATCCGTCTAAATAAAGAAGGCACATATTGTCCCCTTGCAATTGAGACGAGCGGACATGCGGCTTTAAAAGAAAATTATTTTTTGGATGACGGAGCATATCTTGTTACACGTCTTATAATAAAAGCAGCCCAACTGAAAAAAGAAGGCAAAGATTTAAAATATTTAATTAAAGACCTTAAAATGCCTTTGGAAGAAGGTGAAATTCGTTTAGGATTTTTCGAAAAAGATTTTAAATCATATGGAATGAAAATGATTGAAGAATTGACCGATTATTCCAAGAAGCAGGCAGGTTTTACGATTGCACCCTCAAATTACGAAGGGATAAGAGTTTCTTTAGACGAGTCAAACGGAGACGGATGGTTTTTAGTAAGAATGAGTGTTCACGACCCAATTGTTCCCATCAATATTGAGAGCAATCAAAAAGGCGGAGTTAAAAAAATTGCAGAAAAATTATATTGTTTTATGAATAATTATAGCGGATTGGATCTTTCCAATCTTAAAAAATTTATAAATTTGGAGGACTAATAAATGAGTTTATCAGTTAAAGAACAAGCAGTCAATGCCATAAGAATCCTTTCGGCGGAAGCTATTCAGAAAGCAAATTCGGGACATCCCGGTCTCCCTATGGGTTCGGCGCCTATTGCTTATGCTCTTTGGGCAAATAAAATGGTTCATAATCCTAAAAATCCATCTTTTGAAAACAGAGACAGATTTATATTGTCTGCCGGGCACGGTTCGATGCTTGACTATTCATTATTATATTTGTTCGGTTATGGTTTGACGAAGGAAGATTTAATGAATTTCAGACAGCTCAATTCAAGAACTCCCGGACATCCCGAATACGGTCACACCGTAGGTATAGAAACAACTACCGGTCCTTTGGGTCAAGGTGTTGCAAATGCTGTGGGTATGGCTTTGGCAGAAACTTATTTGGCCGCAAAATTCAACAAGCCCGGTTATAACGTAGTGGACCATTATACTTATGCATTGTGTGGCGACGGCTGTATGATGGAAGGAATCGAATCGGAAGCTGCTTCTTTTGCGGGAACTATGCAACTCGGAAAATTGATTGTTTTTTATGATGACAACGAAATAACGATAGAGGGCGATACCGACATTACTTTCAAAGAAAACGTAGGTAAAAGACATGAAGCACAAGGCTGGCATGTTCAATATGTAAATGACGGAAATAACATTGCAAAAATCAACAGAGCTATAGATAAAGCAAAAGAAGTTACAGACAAACCCTCTTTAATAATAGTAAAAACTATAATCGGTTACGGTTCTCCTCTTGCAGGTTCTCATAATTGCCACGGAGCTCCTTTGGGTGTAGATAATCTTGCTGCTACCAAAAAAACTCTTCAATGGGATTGTGCACCTTTTGAAATTCCCGTTTCTGTAAAAAGACATTATGCTAATCTTGCTAAAAAAGGTGCAAAAGCAGAAGCAGAATGGAATGAAATGATGGAAGGATATAAAAAAGAATATCCCGAACTTTATGCCGAATATAAAGATTGGATGAGCGGTAAATTGCCCGATCTGGTAAACAATGCCGACCTTTGGGAATTTTCGAAACCCGATGCAACAAGAAATACTTCGGGTGTGGTTTTAAACAAACTTGCCAATATAATACCCAACATTATAGGCGGTTCGGCAGATCTTGCTCCTTCCAATAAATCGAACATGAAAGGAAAAGGCGATTATTCTGCCGAAAACAGAACGGGCGCCAACCTGCATTTCGGTATAAGAGAGCACGCAATGGCCGCAATCGTTAACGGTATGAAATTGCATGGCGGTCTTATTCCTTATGCTGCAACATTCTTTGTTTTCTCCGATTATATGAAGAACGCAATGAGAATGAGTGCTTTAATGAAATTGAATATTCCTTACATTTTAACACATGATTCCATCGGCGTAGGAGAGGACGGACCTACCCACCAGCCTGTAGAACAATTAGTAGGATTGAGAAGTATACCTAATATGAAAGTTTACAGACCGGCAGACGGTAAAGAAACCACGGCCGCTTGGATTTCCGCATTAACCGGTAATAAACCTACCGCATTGGTTTTAACAAGACAAAATCTTCCTCAGTACGATAACAGCGGAGCTATTGCTTTAAAAGGCGGATATATTCTTTCCGACAGTAAAAAGGCAACGCCTGACTGTTTACTTATAGCAAGCGGTTCGGAAGTAGAGCTTATAGTAAAAGCTCAACCTGTTCTTGCAGAAAAAGGTATCGATGCAAGAGTTATATCAATGCCTTGTATAGAAGAATTCGAAGCACAAAGCGAAGAATACAAAAAATCCGTAATTCCCGATGAAGTAAGAGCGAGAGTTTGTGTAGAGGCAGGTTCTCCTTACAGTTGGTACAGATATGCCGGACTTGACGGTGAAATAATTGGTATGAATACTTTTGGAGCTTCGGCACCTGCAGAACAGTTATTTGATATATACGGTTTCACCGTTGATAATGTTGTTGCAAAAGCTATTTCTACAGTTGAAAAAAACAAATAATTAACTTTAAATAAACAATAAAAAAGCACGGTTTAAACCGTGCTTTTTATTGTTTTTAGCTAATTATTATAAAATTTTTTTGTTTTTTTAATAAAAACGACATTAAAATTTAAATGTTTAAAATGTATTAAAATTTATTTATTTGAATAAAAATACAAAAATATAAAAATAAAAATTGTATGATAAATAAGAATTTTTTTAGAAAAAATTATATTTTTAAAATTTTTTACAAATATTTTATTGAATGAAATATTCGAATTAAATAAAATTATATAATTTTATTTATTATATCGTTATTTAAAATAAGCAACATTATATAAAAAACGATTTTTATTTTTATTTTTTTTAGAAATAATTTTTAGAATAACAAAATTTTTTATAAAAAATTTATAAAAAATTTGATTTAAATAGTACAATATGTAACACAGGTGTATCATTTTCTGATAATACTTTATTAATAGACAAGTCTTATCAAATTTCGACAAAAATACTAAAAAACTGTTTTTAAAATTATTTTGTATAAATTAAATATAATAGTATAATATTAGCGTTGTTAAAAATTACTTACATTAATGATAAAATTTTTTTAAATTCAT
>CASEPJ010000159.1 GCA_949289715.1 uncultured Clostridia bacterium | reverse complement strand
ATTTTTAAACTTATAAACCTAAACTAAAAATTTTATCTATTTAAAAAACCTATCAAATTCAATATAAGACAGGTTTTTAATTAATTTATAATTTAAAATTTACATAAAAGCAAATAATTCTCCGTCTTTAATTTTATAATCGAAAATATTTTTTATCAAAATTTTTGATAAATTTTTTCTTAATTATAAAACTTAGTTAAATCGATATTTAAATAGCCCATTAAATATTTTCGTATTTTACACATTCCACGTCAGCCTCTTTAAATAATTGCAAAGTCCATTCATCGGGATATCCCTCTTTATAAACAACTTTTTTAATACCGGAATTTATTATCATTTTTGCACAAATTGAACAAGGCTGATGAGTACAATACAGTGTTGCACCGTCTATTATAATTCCCAATTTTGCCGCCTGAATAATTGCGTTTTGCTCCGCATGAACGGCATAACAAAGTTCGTGTTTTGTTCCGGAAGGAATATTAAGTTTTCTTCTCAAACACTCTTTTCTGTCCTTGCAGCTGGTTACTCCCTGCGGAGCACCGTTATAACCCGTCGCCACGATTCTTTTGTCCTTTACTATAACAGCTCCTATCTGGCGATTTTCCTGGAAACAACTAGACCATGTTGCAACCGTTTCGCACATATTCATAAACCTCATATCCCATTTATCCATCGTACACCTCGTAAAACCAATTCTTTATGCTTTTTAATTAACCCTTTTTAAATGTTTTTATTAAAATAACCGCACATACTCCTGCAACCACAGCAAATATGGAACCGCCTATTATTATGCCTTTTACGAAATCGTCTTTAATATTTAAAGACGTATCCTGAGAACCTCCCTTGTTTTCCGTTAAATCGCTTTGAGAAGGTTTTTCTTCCTTGTCTGAATAACGTATTTCCACATTGACGTAACCGCTGATGGTTTTCAGTTCAAAACTTCTGTCATATATCGTTACAGGTTCCTGTGCCCCATAAGTTACTACAAAACAATCAAAATCATCAACGTCATCAGCAACGGAAACCGTCATTTTTTCGGTATCGAGATAATAAACGGTAGTATCGATAACGTCATAAGGAGAATAAATATTATTTTTGTTGCCGAACATTACTTTTATATCGTCGGTATTTTTAAAACCTTTGAGGTTAATAGTATTCATGTTGCCGAAGCCCCAGGATTCTTTAAAGGAATTTACCATTTCATTATATAAAGCCCCGTTTCTGTTCAATGCAAAATTCAAACTAGTTTCAATAGCGCTTCTGTAGGTAGCTTCGTTAATATTCCATCTTACGCAATAATCCGAAATATACATTTCTATACTGTCGAACAAATCCGAAACCTGCTTGTAAACAATATTCGAATTGAAATTCGTATTGTATAAATACATATATCTATCAATAAATCTGTCTCTGAAATCTTTATTAGCCTGCAATTTTCTAAGATAAATGGTCGCCCATCTCGGATTTAATCCTCCCGGATAATCGGCTGAAGTAGATACGGGAACCAACCCCATATGCAAATCGATAACCGTTTCTCCCTGACCGGCAGCATTATTCGTATAAGGATTTTTAAATCCCCAATCCAGGTCGTGCAACGCATGACGCCACTTGCCGTCTTGACCTATCATTCCCTCAACAACCGATTTAGACCTCCACATTCTATTGTTATTGCCCGGCCAGTCTGCATTATTCGCATAAAATTCCACTAACTGTACATCAATAAAACTGTCAATGTCAAACATCGTTTGGAAAGTATTATAGTGACTGTCTATTCCCATATCGTGTTCTAAAATATAACAGTACATTTCATAATAAGAAGCAAGGTCTCCTAACGAACCGGTAAATGCATTAATATATTCGCTGCCCCATCCGTCGTTATTGAAATAATCGTAATTTCCATAATTTTGGATAAAATAATTTTGAGAATATGAAAACAACGAACCGTCCGCAGGAATGCCGATATTTACCGTAGGCACATTCATCGAATATGCGGGCAATTCTAAAAACGTGAGGTCTTTTTCCAAAATATTATAATGTTCATAAAAATAGTCTTTAGAATAAGCTTCCCTTAAAGCATATATTCCCCAAAATTCCCCATTCACATATAACAAACAGGGACGGAAAGTCGTAGAAGCTCCTATAAGTCCGTTAGCCACCATTTGAGCAAAACAGTCGGCAAATAAAGTACCCGTCTGAGCAACGTAATTGTCGTTACCTCCCGAATAAATCCTGAATCTGTTTATAGTATCGAGAGTTTCAGTAGGACTTCCCTTTTTCATATAATCATTTCCGAAAAGCGCATAATGCACTTCTTCTCCGCTGGTGTTTTGGGTGGTCAAATTAACCGAAAACGCCTTTTGCGGTAAGCTCGTCGAAAAAGCTCCCTGCAGTTTAACTTTTGCATCCTGATTAAATATTGCACCGTTCAGCCCGTCAAAAAACTCGACGTTCATAATTTTTTCATTTGCTTTGGAACGGTAAACACCGGTGCTGCCGAAAAAATCGTCAAAAGAAGAAGTTATGGCGAAAACCGCAATGTCGCTGTAATATTCCCTGAAATTACTTCTTATTAAATAAGTATTTGTGGTTACCTTCCCGTATCCGCCGCTCGGCAAAGCCACAACCGCTCTAATTACCATTCCTTTTTGAATATTAGTTGAGGACGGCGGATTAAAAGGATAAGCGTTTCCCCAGCTTTCTGCCTGAACTTGTGCGATTTTTGCAAGTGCTTCAATTTTTGTACCGGTTTTATCGGAAATTCTTATAGGCGTACCTGTATAAACATAAGAATTTTTTGTAGGCGTGCTGCCGTCTGTAGTATAATAAATTACTCCGCCCGCAATATCGGTTGTTAAAAACAAATCGAATGACGCACCGTAAAATCCTCCCTGTTTAGAAAAATGCACCGAAGTATCCACCTCTGCAAATGCGCTAACTCCCGCAGAGGGAAATATCATCAGTGCGCAAATTATAAAAATAAATATTCTAATTAGTCTTTTTTTCATACAAATTTCCTTACACCGCAAATATAAACGGCATTCCCGATTTATCGTATTATTTTTATATTATATATTATATCAAAATAAAAAGCAAATAATAATTTTATATTAATTTATTAATTTTATAATGCTGCATATCTCCCAAAGCGCAAATTAAACAACGATGCATCGTTGTTTTTTATAGTTAATATTTTATATTAGTTAATTTTGTTTACTATCCAATACACTTTATTATATTGTTTTAATCCGATTATTTTTAAAATAAAAATTATATTAATCCTATATTTTTCTATTTAAAATATAAAAATTTTTAAATAATTTGGTTATGTTTATTTTTGGTTATATTTATGTAGTTTTTCGACTATTTTTATACAATTTATACAAAATCCTTAATTTTTTAAATTTTTCCATTATTTAAAATTTATTTTATAAAAAAATACAAATATTAAATTGATAAAAGGGCAATACAAAAATATTAAATTTATAAAATTTCGCCTATTTCTCCTCCGCCCAAACAATATTGCCCGTCATAAAGAACAATCCATTGCCCCGGAGTTACCGCCCTTTGAGGTTTGTCGAAAAATGCTTCTATGCCGTTATTTTTAATTTTTACGGTTACTTCCACATCATCTTGTCTGTATCTTGTTTTAGCGGTGCATCTTATAGTGCTTTCCGCAGGCATCTTCGGAATCCAGTTAAATAAAGGACAAGTAAGACCTTTTGAAAACAATTCGCCGTCTTCCCCCAAAGAAACATATAATATATTTTCTTTTAAATCTTTTTTAATTACGAACCATCTTTCCCCTCCCGTATCGCCGCCTAAACCCAAACCACGTCTTTGTCCTAAAGTATAATACATCAACCCTTTATGTTTGCCTATAACTTTTTTATCGAGCGTGCATATGTCCCCGGGATTATCGGGAAAATATTGTGAAAGAAATTTTCTGAAATTTCTTTCTCCTATAAAACAAATGCCCGTGGAATCTTTTTTCTTACTGGTTGATAGATTGTATTTTTCGGCAATTTTTCTCACTTCCGGTTTAATAATATCGCTTAAAGGAAAAATAACTTCGCTTAACTGGTTTTGTCTTAACTGATTGAGAAAATAAGATTGGTCTTTATTTAAATCTTTTGCTCTTAATAAAAAGAATTTTCCATCTCTCTCTTCTACACCCGCATAATGACCGGTTGCAATTTTATCGGCACCTAATTTTTTCGCATAATCCAAAAAAGGTCCGAATTTAATCTCCCTGTTACACAATACATCGGGATTAGGGGTAAGTCCCGCTTGATATTTTTCTAAAAATTCCTCAAATACTCTTTCTCTGTATTCCTTTACGAAATTGACGGTATAGTAAGGGATTCCTATTTTGTTGCAAACCTTTCTTACATCGGTATAATCTTCTTCCGCCGTACAAACGCCGTCTTGCTGTTCTTCCCAATTATACATAAATAGTCCTATTACGTTATATCCTTTTTCCTTTAAAAGCAAGGCTGCAACGGAACTGTCTACTCCTCCGCTCATACCTACAACTACGGTTTTCATACTCACCTCATTTAAATATCCGATTTTTATATTTTACAAATTTTAACAAATTTAATTTGCGTTTTAAAATTTTAATGATTTTTAATTTTTTTATTAAGCGGTTTTCAATTATTCAATTCTAAACTTATAAAACAAATAGATTATACCCAAAAAAATTTTTTGACAGATAATCTGCTTTTTTAAAAGTCAATTTTTTAAATTTGAACTTTTAATTAAAAACTGCTTACAATTAAATAACATCGGCGATTCAATAAAAAACAAACTGAATTTTATTTTAATTTTTATATAATTTTCAAAACGACTATTAATTTCGACTTATTCTATTAAATCAATTTCTATTAAATCAATTCTTCGTTAAAATTTATATTGATATGTATAATATTCGAAAAAATATTGACTTTTAAAAATTTCCATCAAAATATTTTGACACATTTTGTCGTATTTTAAAAATTATTTATTAATTATTTCTCTCTTTTATTGCATCAAATATTGCATTAAAAACTTTTATGCTGCTTTTCAACAATAATCCGACTGTTATATAATACTCTTTTGTTTAAATAAATTCAATAAAATATATATTGCTTAAACAAAAATTTAAAATAAACGACAATTTAATAAATTTAAAAAAATAAAATAAAGAACAATTATTTATTAATTTGTTTTTTGTACTTTATTTTATTTAGTTTGCAATTGTTGTTTATAAAATTTTTGTCATTATTTGTTATTATAAAATTATGTAATAATTTTTTGCGTTCATTAAATTATTTAATTATTTACCTTTATTTAATCGTAACATATTTTATTTAATCAATCATTAAATTTGTCTGCGTTTGCTTTATACGGCGGCAGACTTTTGAAAGGTATTATATATTAATAAACTGTTGACAATATAAATTAAAATAATTATAGAAATAATACGTTTTATGCTTTTTAAAATATGGTTTCGGCCGATTAATAATTTAATCAATAACTTTTTTAAAATTTAATCCATTAAAAAACCACATTTTAATTTAACAAATTATTAATTTTATTATTATTCAAATAAGTTTGTAGAAAGGTATCTTAACGCATTATCCGGTATAACTGCTAAAATTTTCCCCTCAATAACTTCGGAAAGTTTTAAAGCACCCGCCAAGGCGGCACCTGCCGAAATTCCGCAAGCAATTCCCTCTTTATTCATAAGCAATTTAGCAGTTTCAACGGCCTCTTCTGTGGAAATTTTAATAATACCGTCGAATAATTGCAAATCCGTTACGGAAGGAATAAATCCCGCACCGATTCCCTGAATATTATGAGTACCGCTTTTTTCACCCGATAAAACGGCGCTTTCTGCGGGTTCAACTCCATAAAATGCTGTTTTAAAATTATTTTCCTTTGAATATTTTGCAATTCCCGTCAATGTTCCCCCCGTGCCTACTCCCGCAACCACAGCATCCAAATCGGGAATATCTCTAAAAATTTCCACCGCAGTATGCTCATAGTGTGCTTTAGGGTTTAAAGGATTATCAAACTGTCCCACAATAACGGCACCTTTAATTTGCGACTTCAGTTCTTTAGCTTTTGCTATTGCTCCTTTCATGCCTTCATTGACCGGCGTAAGAACAATTTGTGCACCGTAACCTTTTAAAATTTTTCTTCTCTCCAAAGACATATTTTCAGGCATTGTTAAAATAAGTTTTATTCCGTAATATGCGCACGTCATGGCAAGCCCTATACCCGTGTTTCCGCTGGTTGGTTCTATAACCACGGAATTTTTGGTTATAACTTTATCTTTCAGCCATTTTTCGATTATATAAACGCTTATTCTGTCTTTAATGCTGCCTGCAGGAGTAAAATATTCCAATTTCAAAAATATTGAAGAATTTTTTTTCGCTTTTTCGCTTTTTATATTATTTAATTTAACTATAGGCGTATTTGCAGCCGTTTGTAAAATATTATCAAAAACCATTATTATCTCTCCGTATTTTTTTTATTCTTCTTGCTGTCGGGAAATTCGTTTTCTTCAAACATACAATCTATTAAGGTTTCCTTTTTCTCGATTCTTCCCAAAATCTGTTCATGCAGCTGTTTAGCGGCTGTATAACCTATTTTTGTACCGTTTTGTATGGCGGTAATGGTATCATAACCCATATACTTCATCAAAGCATTAAATTCGTCGTCAAATTTAGCTATCGTTATTTTATCGATGTGAGAAACGTCTAAAGATTCCAAAATATGCAGCAAATAAACATACGGTCCCGATGAAGTCAATAAAAATGCACAGTTTCCTTCCCAGCTTTTTATCTTTTTTTCTATTGCGGAAGCAAGCATAACTCCGTTTTGAGATTCTATCATGTCTTCCGAATCGAATTTTCCGTAAAAATCCAAAACGCCTTTCTTATACCCGTTTATACGTTCCTTTAAGGAAGTGGCAACTTCCGCACTGTTAGAAATGCAGCAAATGTGTTCCACTCCTCTTTCATACAATCTTTTCACGAGCTGATATGCTCCGTCTTCGTTATTCGAACCCACATAATCTATATTTAATCCCGGCAATTTTCTGTCTATAAATACAGCGGGATATCTTTTTATCTGCAATTTTAAAATATCGTCGGTATAAGTTTCGAAATCTATGGGGAAAAGCAAAATTCCATTACAATTTATTTTTTGAGCCAGTTTAATATAATTATCCTCATCCTCTTTTGAACAGAAATTCAAAAAATCCACCTCAAAAATATTATGTTCGTTACAATAGGTTTTCACGCCAAAAGCAATTTGCTGATTTAAAGGAGAAGTGTTAGATTGAAAAATATATGCAATCATAAGAACGCTCTCATCTTTGGATATAATGTCCAACATAATACCCGGTTTTATAAAGGTTCCTTTACCTTGTTTTCTAATAATCAAATCGTCTTTTTCCAAAGTTAGAATGGCATTTCTTGCAGACAATCTGGAAACGGAAAATTTATCGGCAAGTTCATATTCACTCGGCAATTTGAAATCGGGATTATCTATATTTTTCTTTATCAAATCAAGAAGATAATCTCTTATTTGCAAATAAATGGGTTTCTCGTTCATTTTTTTCTCCTTTTTAATTATTGAAAATAAAATATAAATTCATAATATTTTTACTTTTTCAAATTTATTTTACATTTTTATATAATTGGATTTTCCATATATACGATTATATACGATAATTTAATATTTTTTAAATTTTATAAAAAACAATATTATAAATATAGTTATAATGATATATATAGTTATAACATATATTAATAAATATTACAAGTTAAATTAAAAAAAATTGAAAAATTAAATAAAAAATAAAATGTTAAAAAAATTTGAAAAATCTCTTTACAATATTTAAAAAACATAATATTTTGCAAATTTTAACCGATAATTATAAAAAGTTTATAAATAAAAAAACTTAATTGCTTTTAAATAGTTAATAAATTTATATTTAACCTAATTTTATCTGTCCAAAAAACTAATCGACTAAATGTTTATTTAAAACAAATACAATAAAATTTTTAAAACTTACTGGTAAAAAATAAAAAAATTAAATATTAAAAAATACCCAATAAATAATTTTTTTGTCTTTTCAACATATTTTTATTTTTGGGAATATATCGGAAAAAAATTTAATGATGAAAAAAACTTTTATTTTAATTAATTGTATTAATTGTAATATAAACAGAATGTTATAACTATATTATACAATTTAATAATTTATTTTATTATTATAAATCCCTCTTATTATTAACAATCCATCATAATCTACCTTCTTCTATCCTTTTACATTTACTCTTATTACGTTTTTGCAATATTGAATCACTCAATAATTACAACAAACTTTCGGCAAAAAATTATTTCAATAATTATAAATTAAATAAATTAAAGAAATTTACAAATTAAGACATAAATTATATTATCTAAATCGTTTTAAGACAATTTTTATTTTTATTAAATTTTTTATGATTTGCTATTGCTTTTTTAATAACGATATTATATAATATTTTTCGAAAAGGGAACAAAGTCTGCTCCCCTTTCAATCATTCAGAAATAAGGAGAAAATTTATGATCAATTACGACAAATTGACCGCAATCAAAGACGGTTTAGCGGGTGAACTTGTCAAAAGACTTGTTATCGAACTAGAATATTGTATAGCTTTCGATAAAGAAAACGGGAATCGTTACGAAAAAGAAATAAATCAGGCTATAGATACGGCTTACAACGATTTTATAGAAAATGCCTGCATAACTAAAAAAACTTTAGACTCCGTTGAAAAGCAATTGGAAAAATTGAGTAAAGAAATAAAAAAATATACCCTCATTTGCGTAGCACATGCTCACATAGATATGAACTGGATGTGGGGTTATGATGAAACAATTTCCGTTACTGTCAATACATTCAATACAATGCTCGATTTAATGGACGAATATCCCGATTTTTGTTTTTCACAATCTCAGGCAAGCACATACGAAATTATCGATAAATATGCACCGGAACTGCTTCCTCGTATAAAACAGCGTGTTAAAGAAGGCCGTTGGGAGTTATCTGCCGTAAATTGGGTAGAAGCAGACAAAAATATGCCTAATCTCGAAAGTTTTGCAAGACATATTTTACTTACAAAAGAATATCTATCCAAACTTTTCGATATAGATAAGGATCAATTATGTCTCGACTTCGAACCGGATACTTTTGGTCATTCCCTCTTTATTCCGGAAATTTTAGCTGAAGGTAACGTAAAATATTATTATCAGCACAGAGGAATAGTACACGTCGGTCCTTATAGATGGAAATCTCCCTCGGGCAAAGAAGTAATCGGTTACGCCGAATCGCAAGGTTATAATGCAGACATCATGCCCGGCCAGCTCATGTGCGCATCTTTTAACGGTTTTCCTTATCTATTAAAATCGTCGGGTCTAACAAAAATGCTTAAAGTTTACGGCGTGGGCGACCACGGCGGCGGAGCAACCCGTAACGATTTGGACAGCATAATTAAAATCAACACATGGCCTTTAATGCCCAATCTTAAATTCGGTACATACAAAGAATTTTTTGACCATGCAGCAGAAAACAAAGATAAACTGCCTCTTATAGAAGGCGAACATAACCCCGTCTTTACAGGTTGTTATACTTCTCAATCGTTAATCAAACAAGGCAATAAAGAGGGTGAAAATAAACTTTTCGCCGCAGAGCTTTATAATGCCGCTTGCGGAGACAGAACGCAAGAGCATACTAAAAAAGCTTGGAAAAATATCTTATTCAATCAATTCCACGACATTTTAACGGGCAGCGGCGTACAAGCAACCAGAGAATACGCTTCAGGTTTATATCAAGAAGCAAAAGGTATATATGAAACGACTACCCTGTTCGCTTTAAAGAAATTATGTGAGAATATCGACACTTCACAATTCATACCCGTTTACGGAGATAAAATATCCCGTTCCGAAGGTGCCGGCGTAGGTTTTTCTAGCAGCACCAAAACTTGCGTAAACTGTTCTCAGGGAAGAGGCCTTGCAAGAGGTTTTGCAGTATTTAATCCTACTACGCAGGACAAAGAAGAAGTCATTTCAATAGCTATATGGGATTACCCCGGGAAACTCGAAAATGTAGAATTTTACGATGAAAAAGGCAATGTTTTAGACAGCGAAATTGTTACCAATTGGAAAGACGGTTACGGCTGGTGGGGTCATTACGCATGTAATTATTATGTAAAAGTATTCGTTCCCGCTCTCTCCTATACAGTTATAAAAGCCGACCAGAAAAAAAATGCAATTCCCGATTTTACTCCGCTTACAACGGGAACTCACGAAACAACCGATGGAGATTATATTTTGGAAAATTCCTCGGTTAAAGCCGTTTTCGACAGACGTACCGCCATTTTGAAATCTTTTATCAACAAAAAAACAAATGTTGAACTTGTAAAAAATGCAGGATTTTCATTTATTAAAGAAGACACATCAAAAGGTATGATTTCCTGGAAAACCGGTAGACACATGGAAATTTACCCCATAGATTCCGTTATTATAAGAGAAGGTGAACAAAGAAAAGGCAAAGTAATGCAAGAGTTCAAATACCATGCAAATCCTTTCGGCATAAACAAAGGTTCCGGTATGACCGTAACGGTAAGTTTAAACGGCGAAAATCCCTACCTCAATTATCACATTGATTTGGATTGGAAGGAATGGGGAATCAACGGCAAATATACTCCACAGCTCTATTTCAATGCACCGTTAACATTTAATGCCGAAGAATACTCGTACGATTGTGCAGCCGGCATTGTCAAGAGAAAAGAATTTGAATGTGATATGCCCGGCAATTCCTTTGTTGCTACGGAAAACGGAATTAACGGAATTATGCTCGTTTCCAACTGCAAATACGGTTTCAGAGGCGAAAAAAATTCTCTTGGAGTCGACTTAATACGTTCATCGACGGAACCCGATACCCATCCGGAATTCGGAATGCACTACATAGATATTGCTCTCGTACCCTATACCGATACGGACAATTCCGCAAAAATAAAACTTTCGGACGGTTATAATAAAAAATTAACATATTACAATATAAAATCTCAAAAAGGCACGCAGCCTTTGACGGGCAAATTGTTTGACATTAAAACCGATGCAATTCTTTCCGCAATTAAAAAGGGCGAACAAGATGCAAATTCGGTAATAATGCGTTTTTACGAAGCAAACGGCAAAAAAACACCCGTTAAAATCAATTTGTTATTCAATGCGGCAAAAGCTTATTTAACCGATCTTAACGAAGATAAAGTAATAAAAGAACTTTCAATCAAAAATGGTGCAATAGAAACTGAAATTCCTCCTTATTCTATTATAACGGTAAATATAATAAAAAAATAAAAATTTAATTTTTTAAACGATATGTTATTATTAAAAATAACAAACTTAAGTGATTAAGCAGTAAAAAATGATTTATTTTTTTATAGCTTATTAAAAATTATTATTGCAATTTTTGCTCAACAATTAAAAATACGGTTGCACAATTTGCGGCCGTATTTTTAATTGATTTATTTAAATATAAATTCTTCTTTTCTCGGTTTTTTTTATTTTCTGTAATATATTATTTTTTGCTAATAAATAAAAAAATATTATTTAATTTCTTAATTTTTGTTTTGAAAATCTGTGAAAAATTAAAAAATAAAAATTTATATTGACAAACAAATAAACTTATTATACAATATAAAAAAAATATTTTTGAATTATTTTTTAATTAAAAATATTATATTAACGATAAAAGGAGAAAATTTATGCTTTGTAAAAAATGTGGCAATGAAATCGGAGAAGCCGAATTTTGCAAATACTGCGGTCAAAGTTCAAAAAATTGCGAAAACGGCTCAACACCCGAAAAAAATTACGACAACAATATACAAAATTCACAACAATTCAATTCATCTACCACCCAACAGCCGTTTAATAACGATTTTAATAATTATCAGAATTTTCAAAATTTTCAGAATAATTATTATAATCCTTATAACACCCCTTATAATTATCCCTATAACGATCCCTATCTTTACAATCAGCAACCAAATATGTATTATCCTAAAAAATCGCAGGATGGGTCGAATTTTTGGTGGAATTTATTATCGTTTATGTTTTCGTTAATCGGTTTAATTTTGTTTTTTGTTTTTAAAGAAGAATATCCAAAAAAAGCCGATCATATTTTAAGATGGGCTGCAATCAAAGTCCTTTTTCTAATTTATTCATACTTCTTTATAGTATTTTTTATTTCATTGTATTACGTTATTTCGTTAAATCCGCCGATTATCAATACAATTATAAATTCTTTATCTATTTTAATATAAAAAATAAAAATTCGGAATATTTAAATCGAAAAAAAATATAAAAATATTAAATTTTTACGTTATTCAAAAACAAAAGCACTTTCCTTTTATCGGTCAGTGTTTTTGTTTTTTATGAGAAATGCTTTATGATTTCTACGCTCAAATAGATTTTTTAAAGTCAAATATTAATTATGTCAGCACTTAGAAACTTAACTTTAATTTAGTAATTACAATAAACCTATTATAAAAAATTAAAATAACCATAGAAAATATTGTTTCTTTTTATATTTAACTTTGTATTTTTATACATATTATTATTTTAAACTAATAATTAAGTATAATTAAATAAAAATAAATTTTTATTACTCATTTAAATAAAATTAAAACATTCAATTATTTTACGAACAAAATAATTTTTAACTTCTCCTCTTTTTAATTATAATAAATTAATTAATAAGCAAATTAAACAAAATTAATTATTTTAAATATATCAATTAAATAAAATTATCGCACCTAAAAATAGATTTTTATGCAATAAAAACCAACTTAAATTTATTACCACTATAAATTATTAAATTTATTTAAAAAAACATTAATATAATGCAAAAAAATTTTCACGGTTAAAACAATTTCTACATTTTTTTTATAAATTTATTCAAAATAATTAATAATTATTTATATCTGCCTTGACAAAACATTATAAATATTAT